>NZ_JBQKLI010000002.1:0-202905 GCF_052116305.1 Gallicola sp. Sow4_E12
TCAGGGTTTCCCCCATTGTGCAATATTCCCCACTGCTGCCTCCCGTAGGAGTTTGGACCGTGTCTCAGTTCCAATGTGACCGTTCACTCTCTCAAGCCGGTTACTGATCGTTGCCTTGGTGGGCTTTTATCTCACCAACTAGCTAATCAGACGCGAGCCCATCTTAAACCGATAAATCTTTAACCTCTTCTTCATGGGAAGGCGGGGTCTCATACGGTATTAATCCCGGTTTCCCGAGGCTATCCCGTTGTTTAAGGCAGGTTGCTCACGCGTTACTCACCCGTTCGCCACTAATCCGCTCCCAATCATTCCGAAGAGTTCATGGAAGTTTCATCGTTCGACTTGCATGTGTTAAGCACGCCGCCAGCGTTCGTCCTGAGCCAGGATCAAACTCTCAAATAAATGTTTTGAGTTTAATTGCTCATTTTCGACTGAAGCCCTAATCCAAATCTATGATTTGGTAATAGGTCTCATGCAACTCGTTTCCCAAGAACTGATTTGTGTCAGTGATTGGTTGAAACGATCTGCCATACTGGTCTTTTTTAATTCTTTACACCGAATTTATTGTGTTTGTACAAATGTACATCTGCTCAAAGTTTCTATGTTATTCTCTTGTTCAGGTTCCGCCGCTCTTTCAAGCGACAACTTCTTAAGTATATCAGGATTATTTATCCTTGTCAACACTTTTTTTTGAAGTTTTTTTGAGTTTTTATTATTTTTAACTTTTAATCTCTTCAAATTAAAAGGCACTCACTCTCGAGTGCCTAATCATAATATCAATATTCTAAAACTTTGTCAAGAGTTTTTTACAAATATTTTTCCTGATCTTTTTCTAGATCTAACCTATATGATATCAAAAAAGACTCTGCAGCTTTCGTCTTAGAGTCTTTCTTTATTTAAGAGTGATAAACGATCACTGGTGTTCCTAATTCTACACTATCAAATATTGCTTTTACTTTAGAATAAGGTGTATTAATACAGCCGTGGCTTCCGTTGCCGTAGTAGATACCTCCACCGTAGGAGCTTCTATAATTTACATCATGGATTCCGATACCTGAGTAATTAATCGGTATCCAGAAATTGACTGGTACGTTGTATCTGGTTTTCCCGTCAAAATTAAGACCTCGAAGTCTTCTGTTACGTTCTTTAGACCATACTTTGAAGGTTCCTGTTGGTGTTGCAGCGCCTTTTGTAGGATCCCCTGTTACAACTGCTGTTTCCACTGCTAGTTCTCCATCTTTATAGTACCACATCTTTTGTCTTGATAAGTCAAGCTCAACATATGTTTTTCCGATATCGTCGTCTCCGCTAGCCATCGCTGTTTCTGTGTATACCGGCTTTATGGTTCCGCTTTCAACTTTTGCAATTTGATCTTTTACTAAAGCTGTTGTTTCGTCTACATTCATCTGCCATCCGTAGATGCCGCCTTTTACAGTTACTTCACCAACACCTGTTGCATTAAAAGTACGTTCGCTTCCTAATGTATCGTATTTAATAGCTAGGTTTTTTACATAATCTCGTAATTTCGCTGGATCAGGCTCATAGTTGTTTTCTTTATCTAAGATTGCAATTAGTTCGTCACCTGTTAACACTTCTTTGTTTTCACCAAGATCGAAGGTGATTTCCGTTGTATTCCAGGTATTTAATTTCTGTACACTTTTCTCTAATTCTTCATTTCCTTTTGTTACAGATGGCTGTTTATATTCTTCATTTAGTTCTACTTTTTCATTCAAGGCTACGAAATTATTAATGATAGTGCTTTTTAACTTATCCATATCCAAGGAATTACCGTATACTTGATCGGTTACTTGATAACTGCCATCTACTTTTTCTATGGTTGCATTGATCGGTTCTTGTACATTCTTGAACAGATCAGAATTTTCTAATAACTCGTTCAATTTTTTATCATTCCATGAAGGTTTATAATCGACAGTATATTCGTCCTTTGTAAAGAATGCTGCCGGCCATGTGAAGGCATTTTGATTTAACCGTGTATCTTTTGGTATGTCAATGCTGTATGCTATGGATTCTGAGGGAATAATTGCTTCTTTTTCATCTTTTCCTACTGCTGTTACGGTAAAGCTGTCTACATTTCGGTCTAACGCTGTAGACTTGTCATTAAAACTTCGGTTCTCTTCGTTAATAAATGTGTTTGGTAATGTGTAAAAATTGAAATATCCAACTCCTGCCAGATAAACAATCAATATTGCCGATACAATACCTATTACTATTTTTTTTGTCATTGCGTCTCCTATTTTTATTACCTATTAAATTACTGGTATTACCATCTCATTTATTATACTAAAAATCCTCCTTCCCTTCAATAGGGTTGGAGGATCTTTTATTATAATTTTGAGTAGTACTCAACAACTAGAGATTCTGTAATTTCAATTGGTACTTCATCTCTTTCTGGTGATCTTTCTAGCGTTACTGTATAGTTATCTTCTTTTGAAAGATATGGATAACCGCCTTTTAACTCAGATTCGTAATTTTCTTTGAACATTTCAACTTTTTGTGATTTTTCTCTTAAGCTAAGTTTATCTCCAACTTGTACTTCGAAAGAAGGAATATTAACTTTTTTACCGTTTACGAGAACATGTCCATGAACTACCATTTGTCTAGCTTGTCTAATTGAAGACGCAAAGCCAGCTCTATACACTAGATTGTCTAAGCGAACTTCAAGTAATTTGATTAACTCTTCCCCTGTATTTCCTTCAGCTTTGTAAGCTTTATCGAAATAAGAGCGGAATTGTTTCTCCATTACTCCATAGTAAGCACGCAATCTTTGTTTTTCTAGCAGCTGTGTACCATATTCTGTAAGTTTTTTGTCATCTCTTCCTAAACCTTTGCCCATTCTTTTGCTAGCTTTAGGATGTCCGCATACATTTAAACCAAGTCTTCTAGATTGTTTGAATCTAGGTCCCATCATTTTTGCCATATTTTATATTCTCTCCATTAAAAAATTATTTTGCCGCGATAATTTTTTAAGCCAGTAATAATGATACCACTTTATTATCGCATTTTCAAGCCTTTTACATTAAAAAAAGGGATTAAGTGAAACCCAATCCCAAATTCTTAATCTACTAATTCTAAGATACACATCTCAGCACCGTCGCCTTGGCGAGGTCCTAATTTAAGAATTCTAGTATATCCGCCATTACGCTCGCTGTACTGAGGCGCAATTTCTTCGAATAATTTATGAACAGTAGCATCTTTGTAGATATATGCAGAGGCTTGTCTTCTTGCATGCAAATCTCCTCTTTTACCTAAAGTGATCATTTTTTCTGCTACTTTTCTTGTTTCTTTAGCACGAGTTACAGTAGTTTGAATTCTACCTTCTTCGAATAAAGATTGAACTTGATTTCTCAACATTCCATCTCTATGGTCTGCTCTACGACCTAATTTTCTATATCCTGCCATCTAAATCCCCCCTTACTCTTCTTCTGCGAATTCCAATCCCATGCTGTGGATTTTGTCTTCCACTTCTTCTAAGGATTTTTTACCGAAGTTTTTGATTTTTGCCATTTCGTCTTTAGATTTAGAAACAATATCACCTACAGTATCGATACTGGCTCTTTTAAGACAATTAAAGCTTCTTAATGTAAGATCCAGTTCTTCTACATGTATGGAGTAAAGTTCTTCCGTATTGACATCTTCTTCATCTTCAACTACTTCTTTCTCAAAATCACAGTTCGGTAATTCTCTGAAGAGTTCAAGATAATTCATAAGAATATCTGCACCTTTAGAAATAGCATCTGGTGCTGTTAATGTCCCGTTTGTCCATACTTCTAAAGTTAATTTATCAAAGTCTGTTATTTGACCTACTCGAGTGTTCTCGATGCTGTAGTTCATTTTTGTAACAGGTGTAAAGGAAGAGTCTACAGCGATTGTGCCAATAGGGTCTTCTTCTGACTTATTGAACTCCGCTATTCTATAACCGCTTCCATTTTCTACTCGTACTTGAATATTAATATCTGCATCTTCGTTTAAAGTTGCGATATAGTGATCCGGGTTTACTATTTCAACGCTAGAATCTACTGCAAAATCAGCCGCAGTTAAAGCTCCGGGACCTTTCTTTTCTATTTCTAATTCTATAGGTTCGTCTCCGTATTTGCGTATACAGATTCCTTTTATATTTAAAATAACTTCTGCAACATCTTCGACAACACCAGAAATAGTTGATAATTCATGTAGAACATTGTCAATTTTTACTTTAGTTATAGCAGCACCTGGTAAAGACGATAATAACACTCTTCGCAAACTATTGCCAAGAGTTGTTCCAAAACCGCGCTCTAATGGCGCAATTATAAACTTACCACAATTTTCATTCTCAACAACATCTATAATTTCAATTTTTGTATTCAAATTTTCTGTCATAGACCAACCCCTCCTTAAATTATAAGTCTATTTCATTGAGGGTAACTGAATTGTATGAAAGTATTAGCAATACTTTCTTCACATGAAAAAAGAACTTAACCAAAGTTACAGTATTACCCTTTGACTTTCTCTTTTTTATTAATTCCTCTTATAAGTTTTCATAAGTTTAAAAGTCAAATGTAGGGACCTGTAACGTCGATCGGCCGAGAATAAATCTCAATCTGTCTCGATTATATATCGCAGACAGGCCCCGTATATTCGGATTAAACTCTTCTTCTTTTAGGTGGTCTGCAACCATTATGTGGTATAGGAGTAACATCTTTAATTAGATTTACTTCTAAACCTGATGCTTGAAGTGATCTAATTGCCGCTTCACGTCCTGATCCTGGTCCTTTAACATATACTTCTACGCTTTTTAATCCATGTTCCATTGCTTTGCGAGCCGCTTCTTGAGCCGCTTCCTGTGCTGCAAATGGAGTAGATTTTTTTGAACCTCTAAAGCCTAATTGTCCTGCAGAAGCCCATGATATTACGTTACCATTAAGATCTGTCAAAGTTACCATTGTATTATTAAAGGTAGATACGATATGTGCCTGACCTTTTTCGATATGTTTACGCTCTCTTCTTCTTACGCGAGTAGATTTTTGCTTATTAGCAGCCAACGAAATTTCCCTCCTTTACCTATTTCTTAGGACCTTTACGTGTCCTTGCATTGTTTTTAGTATGTTGTCCTCTTACAGGAAGACCTCTTTTATGTCTCATGCCTCTATAGCAGTTGATTTCTCTAAGACGCTTAATATCCATAGCGATTTGACGTCTTAAATCCCCTTCTACATGATAATTATCAAGCTCAGTTCTAATAGCAGATAATTCTGATTCTGTAAGATCTTTCACTTTAGTATCTGGATTGATACCGCAGCTGTTTAGAATTTCATTAGAACGTGCTCTTCCAACTCCGTAGATAGCAGTTAGTCCAATTTCAACTCTTTTTTCTCTTGGTAAGTCTACACCTTGAATTCTTGCCACTTAATTGTCACCTCCGTGGGTATATTATCCTTGTCTTTGTTTATGTTTAGGATTGTCACAGATAACCATGACTCTGCCTTTTCTTTTAATAACTTTGCACTTTTCGCACATTTTTTTTACAGATGGTCTTACTTTCATCCTTAACCTCCTACTTGTTTCTCCAAGTAATTCTGCCCTTAGTTAAATCGTAGGGTGATAATTCGACGACAACTTTATCTCCTGGTAGGATACGAATATAATGCATTCTTAATTTCCCAGATATATGGGCAGTTATTTCGTGACCATTTTCTAATTCAACTTTGAAAATTGTATTAGGCAGCGCTTCTGTCACTTTGCCTTCTACTTCAATGATATCTTTTTTGGCCATTTGTTAATGAACCTCCTCATTTTTTTCAAACATCTGAATGATCTTTCGAATACGGCAATCATTCACCATTTCTTTTTCATCTATTATTGTCTTGTAATCTTGAAGATGTTTTTCTTTCTTTTTCTTTGGTTTATCCAGCAGTCTTCTTTTACCATCAACAACTAACACATGAGAATCATCAAAACGGTCAACGACTATCAAAATCTGCCCTTTATCTCTTCCCGCCAAGGAACGAACAATTTGACCTTTTCTCAATGATGTCATATTAACAATCATCTATCAAGTTCTTTTTCGATTTCCTCGAATACCTGCGCAATGGAAAGAGTGCCGTCTACTGAAAATAATAAGTCTTTTTTAGCATAAAAGTCAATCAAAGGCTGAGTTTGTTCTTCATAGACATTAATTCTATTCAAAACAGTTTCTTCCTTGTCGTCTTCTCTTTGGATAACATCTTTTCCACACTTGTCGCAAATACCTTCTTGTGAAGGAGGATTGTTCTCAACATGGTAAGTTGCACCGCAGCTTAAGCAGACTCTTCTTCCTGCAAGTCGTTTAACGAGATCATTTTTGTCAACATCGATATTAATCACGCGATCAAGTCTAAGGTCTCTTTTCTCAAGTCCTTCTTCTAGTGCTTCCGCTTGCTTGATAGTTCGTGGAAAACCGTCTAAAAGAAATCCATCTTTGCAATCTTCTTGATCTAATCGATCCCATACAAGATCTATTGTAAGTTCATCAGGTACTAATGCTCCCTGATTTAAATATTCTTTTACTTTTTTTCCAAGAGGTGTTTCATTTTTAATATTTGCTCTAAAAATGTCACCTGTTGATATATGTTCAATATTATACTTTTTAACCAGATTCGCAGCTTGAGTTCCTTTGCCTGCACCTGGAGGGCCTAATAAGATTAATCTCATAAATTTACTCCTCTTATTTCAAGAAACCTTTATAATGTCTCATCGTTAACATTGAATCCATTTGTTTCAACGTGTCAAGAATTACTCCCACAACGATGATTATCGCCGTTCCTCCGAAGACAATTTCGACTCCTAAAACTTTCGCTAAAAGCATTGGACCCGAAGATACTAATGCTAAACTAAGCGCTCCGATAAAAGTAATTCTATTGGAAATTCTTTGTAAATATTCTCCAGTTGATTTCCCAGGTCTTATTCCTGGAATAAATCCACCGTATTGCTGAAGATTTTTAGCATATTCTACTGGATTGAATTGAATCGCAGTATAGAAATATGCAAACAGTATAATAAGCAGCAAGTTGATGATCGCATAGATAATCAATCCTGATGTTGTTTCTACTGTGAAAATATTTTGTACCCAATTAGGCATATCTGTACCGAATAATAGTGCAATGGTATTTGGCAGCTGCAGTATGGATGAGGCAAATATTACCGGCATAACTCCTGCCATATTGACTTTTACAGGAATATGCGTTGATTGACCGCCATACATCTTTCTGCCAACGACTCTTTTTGCATACTGTACAGGGATCTTTCTTTCACCCTCATTGACCATAACTACTACCCACAATACAAATATTACAATAATTAATAATATTAGTATCTGCCACCACTGAATCAAGCCTGTTTGGAATTGTCTCCATATATTGCCGATTTGACCTGGAAGCCCTGAAATAATACCTAGGAAGATGATAATGGATATTCCATTACCTACGCCTTTAGCAGTAATCATTTCGCCTAACCAGATTAAGAACATTGAACCTGCTACCATCGATAGCAAGATAACAAATCCAGAAAACATACTTTGCTGCACAATCGCTTGCGAGAAAAGTCCATTTACAATTGCATATCCTTCTATAAAGCCTAAGATTACAGCTCCTATTTTTGTATACTTTCCAATCTTTTTCTTGCCCATTTCACCGTCTCTGGCAATTTCTTGCAGACGCGGTATAGCGACAGTTAAAAGCTGGATAATAATAGAAGCAGTAATGAATGGATAGATACTCAGTGCAAAGATACTCATTTGAGATAAACTGTTACCAGATAGCAAATTCAATAAATTCAGTATCCCAGTTTGTCCCGCTCCCCCCATAACTTGAGAGACCATTTCTTTATTCATAAATGGAACTGGAATCGCATTTCCTAATCGGAAAACTCCAACCATTAATAATGTGAATATCATGCGCTGACGTAACTCTGCAACTGCCCATGCCTTGCGTATGGTTTCAAACATTAAATCACCTCTGCCTTTCCTCCAGCCTCTGTGATTTTGTCTTCAGCACCTTTTGTGAATTTATGTGCTTTAACAGTTACTTTCTTTTCTAACTCTCCGTTTCCTAAGAATTTAATACCGTCTTTTGCTTTAGATTTTTTACAAATCCCAGCTTCAAAAAGTACTTCCGGAGTAATAACATCGCCATCATTGAAGCGATTTAAAATCTCAACATTTAGTTCTGCATATTGTTTTGCAAAAATATTTGTGAAACCTCTTTTAGGTAATCTTCTGAACAAAGGCATCTGACCACCTTCAAATCCTGGACGTACTCCACCGCCTGAACGGCTGTTTTGTCCATCTCGTCCACGACCGGCTAGTTTGCCGTCTCCAGAACCATATCCTCTACCTACTCTTTTACGCGCCTTATTTTTACCGCCTTTAGCTGGTTTTAAGTCATGTAGTTTCAAGGGAACACCTCCTATTCTACTTCTTCACATTCTACCATGTAAGAAATAGTGTTAACCATTCCTCTGATAGCTTCATTATCCTCTTTTAAAACAGTTTGTCCTGGTTTGCGTAATCCAAGGGCTTCAACTGTCTTAACATGATTTTGCTTTTTACCGATTTTGCTCTTTTTAAGAGTTATTTTAAGCTTTCCCATCGTGTCTAAGCCCTCCTTAACCTAAGATTTCTTTAACTGATTTTCCTCGTAATTTTGCTACATCTTCTGCTTTTTTAAGACTTTTTAGTCCTTGAAGAGTTGCGTTAACTACGTTTCTAGGATTAGATGTTCCTAATGATTTAGAACGTACGTCACGAATACCTGCAAGTTCGCATACGGCACGAACAGGACCGCCGGCGATAACTCCAGTACCTTCGCTTGCTGGTTTTAATAATACAGAACCCGCACCAAAACGTCCGATTACTTCATGAGGAATTGTTGTTCCTACTAATGGTACATTGATTAAATGTTTTTTAGCATCTTGAGCAGCCTTGCGGATCGCTTCAGGAACTTCTTGAGCTTTACCTACTCCAACTCCTACGCGTCCTTTACCGTCTCCAACTACAACAAGGGCACTAAATCTAAAGTTTCTACCACCTTTAACTACTTTGGTAACACGATTAATAGAGACAACTTTTTCTTCGAATTCACTTTTCTCTACATCTCTTTTTCTATTTTCCAAAATTTTCCCTCCCTTGCTTAGAATTTAAGACCAGCTTCTCTACAAGCATCTGCTAGTTCTTTTACTTTACCATGATATTGATACCCAGAACGATCGAAAACCACTTCAGTGATTCCTTTATCTACTGCTCTTTTACCAATAACTTCTCCAACCTTTTTCGCTGCATCTTTATTTGATGCATTTTCAAGGCTGCCTTTAATTTCTTTATCAAGTGTTGAAGCTGAAACTAATGTTACACCTACAACATCATCTATGATTTGAGCATAAATATTAGCATTACTTTTGAAAATCGCAAGTCTTGGTCTCTCTGTAGTTCCGGAGATTTTCTTACGTACTCTCGCATGTCTTGCTTTTCTATTTGCATTTTTATTAATTGCTTTAAACATTGCCTACTCCTTCCTACTTACCGGTTTTACCGATCTTACGACGGATATGCTCATCACTATAGCGAACACCTTTTCCTTTGTAAGGTTCCGGTTTTCTGTAGTCACGAATGACAGCAGCATAATTTCCAACTTGTTGTTTGTCGATTCCAGTAATAACAATTTGATGCGCTTCTGGAACTTCTACATTGATACCTTCTGGATCTTCAACTTCGATTGGATGAGAGTATCCTAAGTTTAATGTAAGTTTGTTGCCTTGTTTTGCTGCTCTATATCCTGTACCTTCAATTAATAAAGTCTTAGTATAACCATTTGTAACTCCTTCAATCATGTTGAATAAAAGAGATCTCGTTAAACCGTGAAGAGACTTCATTTTTTTTGATTCATTAGGTCTTTGGATAGTGACAACATTGTCTTCTATATTAATATCCATGTCACTGCAGAGTTGTTGCTCTAAAGTACCTTTAGGACCTTTTACTTCAGCTAAATTCTTCTCTGAAATTTTGACTTCAACACCTGCAGGAATGTCGATTGGTAGTAATCCAATTCTTGACATAATTACCTCCTTAAGCTTTTACAGTATTACCATACATAACAGATAACTTCGCCGCCGACACCTTCTTGTCTTGCAACTTTATCTGTTACTACGCCTTTTGATGTTGAAATAATTGCAACACCTAATCCACCAAGTACTTTTGGCACTTCATTTGCTTTTACGTAAACTCTTAGTCCAGGTTTAGAAATTCTCTTAATACCAGAGATTACTTTTTCCTCATTTGGGCCGTATTTTAAGTCTACTGTTATCATACCTTGTTTGTCATCTTCCGTTACATTGAAGCCATCGATAAAACCTTCATCAAGTAATATTTGAACTACATCTTTTTTAACGGTAGATGCAGGAATTTCTACTGATTTATGTCTTGCATTGTTTCCGTTTCTAATTCTTGTTAGCATATCTGCTATAGGATCAGTCATCATAAAAGCTACCTCCTCTCTAATTCTACCAGCTTGCCTTCTTAACGCCAGGGATCTCGCCTCTATAAGCTAATTCTCTAAAGCAAATACGACAAATTCCATATTTTCTTAGATAACCATGAGGTCTTCCACAAATTCTACATCTTGTATATGCACGAGTGCTAAACTTAGCAGGTCGTTGTTGTTTTGCGATCATTGATTTTTTTGCCACTAGTGTATCCCCCCTTTTATTTACGGAAAGGCATTCCCATTAACTCTAAAAATACCTTCGCCTCTTCGTCTGTTTTTGAAGTCGTTACAACAGAAATGTCCATTCCTCTGATTTGATCGATTTCATCGTATTCAATTTCAGGGAAAATTAATTGTTCTTTAATTCCGATTGTGTAGTTTCCTCTTCCGTCAAAGGAAGATGAGCTTACACCTCTAAAGTCTCTTACTCGAGGTAAAGAAATGTTCATTAGTTTGTCTAAGAAATCATACATTTTCTTTCCGCGAAGTGTTACTTTTGCACCAATTGTCATACCTTCTCTAAGCTTGAAATTCGCAATGGATTTTTTCGCTTTTGTTACGATAGGTTTTTGTCCAGTGATTTTCTCAATATCACGAACAGCTCCTTCAACAGCTTTTGGATTGTCTTTAGAGGATCCAAGTCCAATATTTAAAACAACCTTGTTTAATTTTGGAGCTTCCATAACATTCTTATATTCAAAACGCTCCATAAGAGCTGGAATTACTTCTTCATTATATTTATCTAATAATCTGGAAGTCACGCTTTTACCTCCCTTCCCTATTTAATCTCTTCTCCGCTTGCTTTTGCAATTCGGACTTTTTTACCGTCTTCTATTTTGTAACCTACTCTTGAGCCTTTTTTAGACTTTTCATCGTAAAACATTACGTTTGAAATGTCGATTGGGCCTTCTTCTTTCACAATACCGCCTGGTGATTGTGGACCACGAGGTTTAACATGTTTTGTAAGAATATTTACACCTTCAACAACAACTTTATTTTTCTTAGGCATAGTGTCTAGAACTTTTCCAGTTTTGCCTTTATATTGTCCTGAAGTGACGATTACCGTATCTCCGGTTTTAATTTTCATTAATTGACACCTCCACTTATAATACTTCCGGTGCTAATGAAATAATCTTCATGAAATTTCCTTCTCGAAGTTCTCTTGTAACTGAGCCGAAAATTCTAGTACCTACCGGATTTTTGTCGTCTTTAATAATAACTGCTGCATTATCGTCAAAACGGATATAACTTCCGTCTACTCTTCTAATACCTTTAGCTGTACGTACAATAACTGCTTTAACAATTTCACCCTTCTTTACAACTCCTCCGGGTGTAGCACTTTTTACTGAACAAACAACTACATCACCAATTCTAGCGTACTTTCTTCTAGTACCTCCTAGAACACGGATGACAAGCAACTCTTTTGCACCTGAATTATCCGCAACTTTTAAACGGGATTCTACTTGAATCATTTAAGATCCTCCTTTCCAAAATAAGAATTATTTTGCTTTCTCAAGGATTTCGACAAGTCTCCATCTCTTATTTTTAGAAAGAGCTCTTGTTTCCATTATCTTTACTCTATCTCCAATATTACACTCGTTATTTTCATCATGAGCTGTAAATTTTGTAGTTTTCTTTAACTGTTTTTTGTATACAGGATGTGATACCTTTGTGTTAACTGCAACGACAATTGATTTGTCCATTTTATCAGATACCACTCTCCCAATGATAGTTTTTCTTTTATTTCTTTCCATATTGGGTTAAGCCTCCTTGCCGATCTTAAGTTCTCTTTCCCTGATGATTGTCTTAATTCGAGCGATATCTTTTTTAACTCCGCCGATTCTCATAGGATTTTCTAATTGTCCAGTTGCCAATTGAAAACGAAGATTAAAAAGTTCAGTTTTTAAATCTTTTAATGTATTCGCTAAGTCTTGATCTGACATTTGTCTAATTTCCTTAGTTTTCATTAGCTTCACCATCCTTATCCTGAAGCTCTTCACGAGCAATGAATTTTGTTTTGATCGGTAATTTCATCGCTGCAAGTCTCATTGCCTCTCTTGCAACATCTTCTGGTACACCAGCCATTTCGAAAAGAACTTTACCAGGTTTAACAACAGCTACCCAGTACTCTGGAGCCCCTTTTCCGGAACCCATTCTTACTTCTGCTGGTTTTTTAGTAACAGGTTTATCTGGGAAAACTTTAATCCAGATATTTCCACCTCTTTTGATATATCTTGTCATGGCACGTCTGGCAGACTCGATTTGGTTCGAAGTCATCCAACAAGGCTCTATTGCTTGAAGGCCATAATCACCATAGGTAATTGTATTTCCCTTTAAGGCTTTACCTTTCATTCTACCGCGATGAACTCTACGGTATTTCACTCTCTTAGGCATTAGCATAGCTTAAGTCCTCCTTCCTAATGTTAGTTGTTGTCTCTACCACTAGATTGTTTATTGTTTCTGCGACGATCTCTTCTTCTATTATCTCTTTTTCTGTCATGTTTAGCTTCTGGCAGTTGTGCTTCTTTCATACCAGGAAGAACTTCACCTTTGTAAAGCCAAACTTTAACGCCTAATTTTCCGTATGTTGTATCTGCTTCTGCAAAACCGTATTCGATATCAGCTCTTAAAGTTTGTAGAGGAATAGTTCCTTCGCTATAACCTTCAGTTCTCGCCATATCTGCTCCGCCAACACGTCCTGAAACAGCAGTTTTGATTCCTTTTGCTCCAGCTCTCATACTTCTTTGGATAGACTGTTTCATCGCTCTTCTGAAAGAAATTCTTCTTTCCAACTGAGATGCAATGTTTTCAGCTACTAATTGTGCGTTTAAATCAGGAGTTCTGATTTCTTCAACATTAATGATAACTTTTTTGTTTGTAAGTTTTTCAACTTTTGTTTTTAAAGCTTCTACTCCGCTTCCTTGACGGCCGATAACCATACCAGGTTTTGCTGTATAGATAGTAACTTTAATTTTATTTGCTGCTCTTTCAATGTCTATTTTAGAAATACCTGCTAATTCTTGCTCTTTTTTAACAAGTGCTCTTATTTTATGATCTTCTACTAATAAGTCACTGAAATCTTTTTTATCAGCAAACCATTTAGAATTCCAATCTTTAATGACTCCTACACGTAACCCATGAGGGTTTACTTTTTGACCCATTTAATTGACCCCTCCTTATTCTCTTTCTTTCACAACTACGCCGATATGGCTTGATCTTTTAAGAATTGGATATGCCATACCTTTAGCTTTTGGTCTCCAACGCTTCATAACAGGAGCTTCATTAGCATAAGCTTCAGATACAATAAGAAGGTCTCTGTCTAAATCATTATTATGCTCTGCGTTTGCGACTGCAGATTTTAATACTTTTTCTAATTCTCTAGCTCCTCTTTTAGGAGTAAATTTCAAGATTGAAAGTGCTTCTTCAACACTTTTTCCTCTGATCTCTTTGCAGATGAAATTCACTTTAAGAGGAGAAATACGAACGTATTTTGCTATTGCTCTAGTTTCCATGTTCTTTCCCTCCTATCGAATCTTACTGCTCTTTTCGCTACCAGCATGACCTCTGAAAGTTCTTGTCGGTACGAATTCACCTAATTTATGTCCTACCATGTCCTCAGTAATATAAATTGGAACATGTTTTCTTCCATCATGAACTGCGATTGTATGACCAATGAAATCCGGGAATATTGTTGAACGGCGAGACCAAGTTTTTATAACTTTTTTGCTGTCGCTTTCGTTTAATGTTTCTACCTTTTTCATTAGATGGTCATCACAAAAAGGTCCTTTTTTTAAGGATCTACTCATCTATAACTCCTCCTTGCTTAATTATTTAGTTCTTCTACGTACGATGTACTGATCTGATTTCTTGTTCTTTTGACGAGTCTTAAGACCAAGTGCTGGTTTACCCCAAGGAGTTGATGGGCCTGGACGTCCGATTGGCGCACGGCCTTCTCCACCACCGTGTGGGTGATCTACAGGGTTCATGGCAGATCCTCTTACATGAGGTCTTTTACCCATGTGACGAGATCTTCCAGCTTTACCAACTGTTACAAGCTCGTGGCTGATGTTTCCAACTTGTCCTACAGTTGCTCGGCATTCTAAATGAATTAAGCGGAATTCTCCAGATGGTAATCTTAATTGTGCGAATTTGCCTTCTTTTGCCATTAATTGAGCTTCAGCTCCAGCAGTACGAACTAATTGTCCGCCTTTTCCAGGCTTCATTTCAATATTATGAACAGTAGTACCTACAGGAATGTCTTTTAATTGAAGTGCATTTCCAGGCATGATATCTGCATCTGCACCTGATTCAATAATATGACCTACTTTAATTCCAGCTGGAGCCAAGATATATCTTTTTTCTCCATCTACATAATGGATCAAAGCGATGTTTGCAGTTCTGTTTGGATCGTACTCGATCGCTGCAACTTTTCCTGGAACACCATCTTTGTTTCTTTTGAAGTCGATAATCCTATATTTTCTCTTCGCTCCGCCGCCTCTGTGGCGAATTGTAGTTCTTCCATATGAATTTCTTCCGCCAGATTTGCTTAATGAAACAGTTAAAGATTTTTCAGGAGCTTTGTTAGACAACCCGCTAAAATCTAAAACGCTCATTCCTCTAAGACCGGCAGAGGTTGGTTTATATTTTTTAATAGCCATTTTGTGCCTCCCTATTACATACCTTCAAAGAACTCGATGGCCTTTGAATCT
The DNA here is from genome assembly GCF_052116305.1 of Gallicola sp. Sow4_E12. Classification (NCBI taxonomy): domain Bacteria; kingdom Bacillati; phylum Bacillota; class Tissierellia; order Tissierellales; family Peptoniphilaceae; genus Gallicola; species Gallicola sp. Sow4_E12. The sequence goes on from NZ_JBQKLI010000002.1 coordinate 15,221, forward strand.
TCAGTCAAAGTCACGATTGCCTTTTTCCAGTCGGAAGTTCTGCCTACGTGCTGACCTACTCTTTTCTTTTTACCTTTCATGTTCATTGTATTTACTTTTACAACCTTTACATCAAAGATCGCTTCAACAGCTTTCTTGATTTCAGATTTGTTCGCATCTACAGCAACTTTGAAAGAATATTTATTATCTTCCATTTTGTCCATGGAATCTTCCGTAATAATCGGTTTGATGATAATGTCATGTGGTGATGTCATTATGCGTACACCTCCTCAATTTTCTTAACTGCATCTTGAGTCACAACGAAAGAATCATATTTTAAGATATCATATACATTCATCTTATCCGCTACAACTGTATCTACATTTGGGATATTTTTGAATGAACGATAAACTTTTTCATCTCTTTCAGAAACTACGAATAATGCATTTCTTCCGATATTGATTTTGCTGATAACTTCTTGAGCTGCTTTTGTGCTGATAGCATCTAGCTCTAATTTATCTAAAACAATAATCTCTTCATCGTTTACCTTAGAAGTTAACACACTCTTAAGAGCAAGTCTTTTAACTTTTTTAGGAACTGAATAGCTGTAATCTCTTGGTTTTGGTGCAAAAACAACTCCACCGCCAGTCCATTGAGGACTTCTTGTACTTCCTTGTCTTGCTCTACCTGTTCCTTTTTGTCTCCAAGGCTTTCTTCCGCCTCCTCGAACTTCAGCTCGAGTCTTTGCAGATTGTGTTCCTTGTCTCTTGTTTGCTAGTTGATTTTTAACAACTTCGTATACCGCATGTTCGTTTACTTCGATACCGAACACCGCTTCATTTAGATCTATTTTTCCAACTTCTTCTCCAAGTTGGTTAATCATAACAACATTAGGCATATTTCATCCTCCTTTCAGATAACTACTTAGATTTAATAGCTTTACGTACTGTGATGACTCCGCCTTTAGGTCCTGGTACCGCACCTTTGATTAAAAGCAGGTTTCTCTCAGTATCTACACGTACAACTTCTAAGTTTTGAACAGTAACTCTTTCGTTACCCATCTTTCCGCTTCCAGCTCTACCTTTGAAAACTCGGCCTGGGTAAGCCGCAGCACTTCTCGCACCAGCTACACGGTGTGATTTAGATCCATGACCTTCAGGTCCTCTACCGTAGTTATGTCTTTTGATCGCGCCTTGTGTACCTTTACCTTTTGATGTACCGATAACATCAACGATGTCTCCATCTTCAAAAACATCTACTTTGATTTCTTGGCCTAATTCGAAACTTTCTTCTTCAGAAGTAGCGAATTCTCTAAGATATTTTTTGTATCCAGCGCCTGCTTTGTCAAAGTGACCTTTCATTGGTTGGCTCATTTTATGTTCTTTACGATCCACATAGCCAACTTGAACAGCGTTATATCCGTCTGTCTCTTCATTTTTGATTTGTGTAACAATCATAGGACCTGCTTCTATTACCGTTACAGGAACTACAACTCCGTCTTCTTGGAACAATTGAGTCATTCCAATTTTTTTCCCTAATATACTCTTCATCGAGCACCTCCTGATACTTATAGCGGATTGCCAGCGTTTTAAACGCCTTTTACAATCATTCTAAGATTATAACTTGATTTCGATATCTACCCCTGCAGGTAAATTAAGTCTTTTTAATGCATCCAATGTTTTAGCGTTTGGATTCATGATATCTACAAGTCTTTTATGAGTTCTTTGTTCGAACTGCTCTCTACTGTCTTTATACTTGTGGACAGCTCTTAAGATTGTAATGATTTCCTTTTCTGTAGGTAGTGGAATCGGACCGGAAACTTCTGCTCCTGATCTCTTTGCCGCATCTACAATTTTTTGTGCTGATTGATCAATTAGTTCATGATCATAAGCTCTTAATCTGATTCTGATTTTTTGTTTTGCCATAATGGCACCTCCTTGAATTTTCAAAAGGAAGCGTTCGACTCCCGATACACCCGTCCGGGTGTTTGTGCTTTAATTTCAAAAAAATTTCGGAAATCCATTCGCTCGAATTCCATCGAACATACTCCGTGAAAATTCCCTTAATATTATTAAGCAACCTCTCACATCAACGCCCTTTTTACGCACTAGAACAGTATACAGCACTTCCTGTGAGATTGCAAGGTTTTTTCAAAAAAATATTCTATCCTCTTTTCTTTTTATAATAAATCCTTTTTCATAAACATTGCTTAACTCTCCCGTTATTATCCGGCCAAAGCATGAGGTAAAAATCCCTGCTTTATTATTATATATAAGGAAGGTTAATTCTGCATAAAAAAAGACCACCTTTCGGTGATCTAAATTTGTGCTTCCAGTTGTTCTAAAAATAGTCTGGTTTCAGCAATCTGTTTTTCTTCCGCTTCTCTTCCCGGTCCGCCATAAACATTTCTCTGATTTAAGATAAAGTCGATATCGATGTACTGATAGATATCTTCTTCAAACTCAGGGGAAAATTCTTTGTATCGTTCCAACTCAAGACTTTCTAAGGTTTCATCATGATCGACACAGTATCGAACGATTTTTCCTGTGATAGTATAAGCATCTCGAAAAGCCAACCCTTTTTTTACAAGATAGTCTGCACAGTCTGTTGCATTGATAAATCCCTTGCCTGCCTTTTCTCTCATCTTATCCTTATTAACAGCAAGTGTACTGAACATCCCCTCAAAAACCTGCGCAACTATTAAAATTGTATCAACGCTGTCAAATATCCCTTCCTTGTCCTCTTGAAGATCTTTATTATAAGCTAGCGGAAGACCTTTCATCATTGTAAGAGCACCTAAGAGATTTCCATAAACTCTTCCTGTTTTTCCTCTGGCAAGTTCTGCCATATCCGGATTTTTCTTTTGAGGCATAATGGAAGAACCTGTCGAGTAAGCATCATCCAAATCTATAAACTTAAATTCTTGAGATGACCAGAGAATCACTTCTTCACTTAACCTAGAAAAATGCATCATCGCCGTAGAAATACAGAAGTGAAGTTCTAACACAAAATCCCTGTCGGACACAGAGTCTAAGCTGTTTTTTGTCGGACGATCAAATCCTAGAAGCTCTGCAGTGCGTTCTCTATTGATAGGATATGTTGTTGTTGCTAAAGCACCGCTTCCCAAAGGATTTTCATTTAAACGGCTTCGGCAGTCCAAAAGTCTTGTGATATCTCTGGTAAACATTTGAACATAGGCCATAATATGATGGGCAAAGGTTACAGGCTGAGCCACTTGAAGATGGGTATAGCCGGGTATAACAGAATCCATATTTTCAGCGGCAAGCTGTATCAGCGTCTTGTTGAGCTCTATAAGAGCTTCCATAATCTTTCCGATTTCATTTCTCAAATGAAGCCTTAAGTCTACCGCCACCTGATCGTTTCGGCTTCTTGCAGTATGAAGTTTTTTTCCTGGATTTCCGATACGGTTTGTCAGCTCCTGCTCTACAAACATATGAATATCCTCTGCTTCTAAATCGATTTCGAGTTTCCCGCTTTCAATGTCCTCTAAGATCGCCTCTAGTCCTTCCTTTATTTTTTGAAAATCTTTTTCCGTTATAATCCCAGCTTCACAAAGCATTGTGGCGTGGGCAATAGAGCCTGTAATATCTTCGCGGTACATTCTTCCGTCCACAGCGATTGAAGAATTAAAATCATTTGCAATTTTATCCAGTTCTTTATTAAATCGTCCGCCCCAAAGCTTCATATAAGCACCTCTTCTAGTTGTTTTCTCGTTCTGCGTCCATCATTGCCTGAACTTTAATCGGCAATGCGTATAAGTTTACAAATCCTTGAGAATCTGTTTGATCGTATACTCCATCTTCGCCAAATGTAGCAAACTCTTCATTATACAATGTATAGTCGGATGTCATACCTGCGTTAATGATATTTCCTTTATACAGTTTGATTTTAATCGTACCTGTTACACGCTCTTGTGTCTTTTCAACAAAAGCAGATAATGCTTCTCTAAGAGGTGTAAACCATAATCCATTATATACTAACTGAGCAAATTCTACAGCGATTACTTCTTTATAATGCATTGTATCTCTATCCAATGTAAGACTTTCCAGCCACTCATGGGCTCTGTAAAGAATAGCTCCCCCTGCATTTTCGTAAAGACCGCGGACTTTCATTCCAACAAGTCTGTTTTCGATAATGTCGTCGATTCCGATTCCGTTTTCTCCGCCTACTTTGTTTAAGGCAGCTACGATATCGGCTCCTTTCATTTTTTCGCCGTTTACAGCAACTGGAATTCCCTTTTCGAAGTCTAAAGTAATATAAGTCGGTTCATCTGGAGCATTCTCTGGTGTTACCCCTAATTTCATAACTTTTTCCCAGTTTGGTTCAGTATCCGGTTCTTCCAGCTCTAAGCCTTCGTGAGAAATATGCCAGATATTTCGGTCTTCAGAATAAGATGTTTCTTCTGTCATATTTAGAGGAATATTATGTTTTTTCGCATATTCAATTTCTTCTTCACGGGATTTGATCTCCCAAGTTCTCCACGGTGCAATAATCGGCATATAAGGATCGAATGCTTTTACAGCTGTTTCAAAACGAACTTGATCATTTCCTTTACCTGTACAACCATGGATAATCGCATCTGCGTTTTCTTCATGGGCAATCTCCACAAGTCTTTTTCCGATTAAAGGTCTGGCGAAAGCTGTTCCTAACAAGTATTTGCCTTCGTATTTTGCACCTGCTTGAAGTGTAGGGAAAATAAAGTCTTCTACAAACTCATCTACTAAATCTTCGATATAGCATTTTGATGCGCCGGACTCTATCGCTTTTTGCTCTAAACCCTCTAACTCATCATCTTGTCCTACATTTCCCACTACAGCAATAACTTCGCATCCATAATTTTCTTTCAGCCAGTTGATGATAATAGATGTGTCTAGTCCCCCTGAATACGCTAATACAACCTTCTTGATATTTTCTTTGTTTACTTCTTTCATTTCTTCCTCCTAAAATAATCATAAAAAAAGTCCCTTTCTTAAAAAAGAAAGAGACGAAAATTTCCGCGGTACCACTCCAATTGATAGTATAATACTATCCCCTTTGCTTTAACGATAAGCTTACGGACACAGCTCGATAGACTCGCTGCATCTTCTCCATGGTCCTATTTCGTATAAATTTCCCCATCGCTTCTCACCATCCAGCGACTCTCTGAAGTTTCCATTTATACTACTTCCCACTTCTCAGAATGAATTATCCATATTCTAATATATTCTATTTCTAATGTCAAGATTAAACTTCGCTCTTTGTATCTAGAGGCTTGAAGGTCTCTTCTTTTTCTACATTTACAACATAAGGAGATTCTTTGGACTCTACATTTTTCTTTCTGAAATTAATCTTTTCTAGAAATTTTATAAATACCGTCATCATAATACCAATGATTACAACTAAAACCCACATCGTATTCCATATATAATCTGTATATCCTCCGTGAAGAGTAAAGAGGAAACTGACTGTAAAATAAGCAAACAGCGCTAAAGTAATCGGTGTCTTTTTTAATTTTACAAATACAAAATTCATCAGAAAAAACATAATCGGAACGTGAATCATTGCGATAAAAATACCCAGCATTCCAAAGTTTGCAAAGGCCTCTCCTAGAAACAATCCATTATAGACGCCTGCAGTACCATTTCGAATACCGTCGAAGTTTACAACCTCCATAACTGCTCGTCCTGATCTGTTCAGGTCAGTATTTCCAAAAAACAGCCTTCCCACCCAGCTTGGAACACTCGCTCCATTTAACAGCAGCGATCTGTAGGTAAATACTTCCAGATGCAGAATAAAAGCAATCGGCGTTGTTAAGATAATACGGTTGATAGGTCCTGCAAAACTGAAGATCTTATCGAGAGAAGAACCAGCAATAACCACATACATTACAACGATGGCTGCAGCTGCAACTACACCTAAGCCGATTAAATATCTCCATTTCAGTTTGTCGCCGTACATAATAGAAAGAATCACAAAGGTCGCCCAATATATAATAATTGGCGCTTTCTCCAAATCATAAATCGAGATTAGATTGCTGCTGATAAATAGCAGGGCAAATAAAATAATAAATCTCAGCTGCTTTGTTTCTCTCATTAATATATACGCCATATAAGAAATAATCGGTGTAAGACCTACGGCAAAAATATTTCGAATATATTCATTTCCCGGGAAATCATTGGAAACCTTGTTCCTTAAAAAGGCAAGCTGCTCGGAATCCACTCCTCGGATCGCATTTAACAGCGGATTATCGCTGATACCGATCTTCCAGAACGTATAAACCACAGCACCTATACATATAGCTGCTGCTAGAGATACTGCAATAAATTCTGCATCTCTATTTTTGCTTAATGTTGTTTTCTTTTTTGTATATTCTTGATAAGATTCTGGTTTATATTTAAAGATTTTATTGAGAAGTATCTGAATCGCCGGAAATAATACAAATAAAATCATCACCAAAAACCATGCGAGCATTTTAATATCTCCATGGCGCATGTATCTCATCATGTGATGATACTCATTCCCCATAGCGACTAAAGTTGTGCCGATAACTGAAAATACAAGAAAAAAATAAAACGTTAATGATATAGGACTAATTTTAACGGGCGACAACGTTCCTGACGCTTTGATATATAAACGAACGGATAATGCACATAAAATAATCGTTATAATCAGTATTCCGTAATCCTGCAGAGACAGGCCTAGAAAATTCATAATTTTCCTCCTTACTAATTTTGGACTCTATTGTTATAGTATAAAAAATTTTGGCTTTAAAAGCAACAGTGCCCCTCTTGCAGTGCTTTTGGTTTTTTGCCATAATAGAGATATTGAAATGAACAGGAGGCTCCCATGAAACGAAAAAAAATTATCTTTTTCACACTTTTGATAAGTGTTTTTCTTTCTTCCTGCGCGAAGGATTCCACCTCATCGACTGCAGAGATAAAAGAAGCGCTATTCAATACTGAAAAAGGAGTATTAGTCGCCAAAGCTGCAAAGCAGAAAGAAATCGGCGATACAATTAAATATGGTCTAGTAGGTTATCCTGCCAATATGAATCCTTTCTATTCCGAGTCCGATTCTTCCAACCGGATTATAGAACTGCTTTATGAGCCATTGTTTTATTTGAACGATCAAAATTTAAACTATACTACCGAAACGAATCTTTTAAACAGCCTGGAAATCGAAGAAGATCATAAAGTCTTTAAACTAACCCTTAAAGAGAATGCCCTTTGGCATGATGGAACTCCAGTTACAAGCGACGATATCATCTATTCGATTAATTATACGATAGAGCATCGGGATACAAAGCATAAAGATCTCTTTAGAATAGACGGGGAGCCGGTTTCCGTTGAAAAAAACGGCGAAAAAGCTGTGACGATTACATTGCCAAGAACTTCTATGTCTTTTCTCTATAATCTTGCAGATCTCACAATCGTACCCTCTCATATTTACTCAAAGTACGAAAACACTTTCTTTTCGGTAAAGAATAAAGATTCCTTTATCGGCAATGGACCCTTTGCCTTTGAAAATATTTATTACGATACAACTTCTTTTACAGATTATTTTAAATTTAATAAGTTTGATGGATATTTCGGCGAAGAACCAAAATTCTCCCATCTTGAAGCAAAAGTAGCAGTCCACGGAACTACTCCAAGGTATGAAATGCTCGATTATAATGTGCAGGTAGGTTATATAAATTCCAGCGATGCAAATGCTTTATCTGCGGTGGATTATAATATTTACGAATTCCCTCAAGGAGAAGTCGTTAATCTTCTATATAAAGAAGCCGGTCTTTTTGGAAAGCATCCGGAGATAAAAGACGCTTTTCTTCAAGCAATGAATGTGGATAGTATCAAAGGGAATTTTGGAAGCTCCCTTCATGTAACTCCTGCTAATTCGATTTTCAGCGAAGACAATCCTTATCGTCTGAACGATTCGCCCTTTGCTGACAATAACACTCAGGAAGCTAGAAATACACTGCTTCGATTTTCTTTAGACCATCCAGAAGAAGTCATCAAATTCGGATTTATTTTAGATCCAGGGGAGCCGCAGGAACGAGTTGCTGTTGCCCTTCAGGAAAGTTTTAAAGCGATGGGTGTTGACCTGCAGCTTGTACCGCTTTATAGAGATGAATTTGAAGCCAAGTTATACGATCCATCAAACAATGAGTTTGATGTCTGCTTGTACAGCTATCCTTCAAACCCGAATCCAGACAGCTATAAATCCTATTTCCAAACAGATTCGCCCTATAATTTAACCGGTTACAGCAATCCGGATCTAGATGCATTATGGGAAAAAGCAGATGCTCAAACGGATCCGGTTCAAAGAAAAGTCCTCTATGACGAAATTCAAAGGATAATATTAAGGGATAAACCTGTTTACCCTCTGCTTTATATAAAAACAATTATGGCAGTAGACGAGAGAATTACAAATGTGGAACAGGCGGAACCTAAAGCAAGGGGCTATTTCAGATATCCAGAACGTCTTGATAAAGAAGAATTTGAATATACCCAAGAAGATTTAGACGCTTATAATATCACTCCAAACGATCTAGAAAACGCTCCAAATAACGAAACAGTAAATAATAGAGTAACCCCTCTTGAAGATTAAAAAAAAGACATTTGATAGAAGTTTCAAACTCTGTCAAATGTCTTTTTAATTTATACTCGCTTTTAACGATATTTTTGAATTGTGCTGTAGGCGTTCAAGTAGCTTCCTCCGAAATCAAGAGCCGTTATGGCACAGTCCCGAGTACTGCCGTTTTGATGAATAATCATATCTTTGCCCTTCGCATCTTTTCCTAAGAAAAGGGCAACATGGCCTTTCATATAGATCACAGCTCCGGGACCCTTTTTCTGGATCTCAGCTCGCTTTTGCCCTTTTGATTTACCTGCTATAGAAACTCTCCCTTTTAGCGCTGGCGCTTCCTGATGAGATGTATTTCTTGGAAGCTTTATTCCAAATACTTTATGAATATCTTCGATGAAAGAAGAACAGTCATGAGAATTTCTGCTTCCTCCCCATCCATAAGGTTCTCCTTCAAACTTCAGCGCCTGTTCTACCAGCTTATATTCCGTATAAGGAAGATAGCCGGTATGAAGGGCAGCAGTTCTCTTTCCTGCGCTCACTGACAAATTCCCCTTATCATCGGCCTTCGGCAATAACGGCCGGCCTTCTCTTTGAGGAATTTTTGTCCCCATATCCATATTCCACCCGTTCAAATTAATTTTAGGCTCTGTCACTACATAAAAATCTAATTTATTATAGGCTGCTAGTTCATCTTTCGTTGTATAAGCGATATCTTTCTGCATAACCCAGCCCATATAGTTTTCCGTCATAACAAAGCACCATTTGCCGTCGCTGCTCTTATGAAGAACCATCATCATTTCCCATGGATTAACTGCATCCTCTGCAAAATAATCATGATATCCACCCTTAATATTTCCATCTGCCGTAGGCAGTGTTCGGATAAGAGTGCGCTGCAGGGCCACAGCATATCTGGCTGTTGTGTCTTTTATCCTGTTTATAGCTCTATTATTAAGCCACTGGTTCTTTTGTCCTTGGCTATAGCCTCCACCATTTGCTTTCGTTGGATTAGAAGACATTTTAAGACCTTCCACCGCATCCTTAATGTAGGATTTCGAGAACTTATTTGACAGGCTCAATAGATCTCGTACATAAGGACTTTCCTTATCGATAGCCTGATTGTAATCCATAATTTCTTTTCCAGTCATAAGGATATTTCTTCCGTATTGATTATATTTATTCCAATAAGCGGCATCAAGAGGATTTGTAGAATCCCCCTCTAGAAAGATCTCTTCGGATATTGCTTTCTCGCCGCCAATAAGTATTAGTTTTCCTTTATTTTTCTCCAAATAATCTTTTGTCGCTTCCGGAAGACTGTGAGTATCTGTTAAAAGTATATTACCATTCATACGATACGCCAATGTTCCTGATGTAAAAGCATCTACAAAATTGAAGGCATTTACTAAAATCTGGTTTTCCATGCCGGCTCTCTCGGCCAACTGTATCGCCGTTTCATAACGGTTTTTTCCTGCGATTCTTCCAGCTGCCCGCAAAGCGGTGTAAGCCTTCCGGCTTAATGCCTGATCGCCTCCTAACACAGTTTTTTTCGCTTCTATTTCTTCCATAAAAGAGGGTATGTTTTCAGAAACGAATAGCAGGGGTATATTTTCTCCTCTCGCTGCTGCTGAAGCTACCGCATCGACTTCTTTCGCCGCAACAAAAACTTCTTCAGTTTCAGCGCTTTGTGTTATTTCTTTATAAATTTCATAAGAAGTTTCATAGCGATTCTCTCCCGCAAGTCTTATACATTTAAATGCGCTAAGTTTTTCTTCTACAGATTTTGAAATTACCGCTTCTCCGCCAAGTATATATATTTTTTCCACTCCCAGACGATTTAACTCGTCTATAGTCGCTTCCGGGATACGGTCTTTTTCTACTAAAAGAATCGGTGCTTTATGAAGATTTGCTAAAGTCGATCCGGGAAGAGCATCCACATACTTCATGGAGTTTGCGACTACCGCTATCTTAGATTTGTTCTGTATTTTTTTCGAAATTTCTACTGCTGTTTCAATTCTATTTTTTCCGGCTATCCGTTCGTAATCCCTTTGAGCATTCGATTCATTTACGCTCATTAGGCTCGCGAAAAGGAGGAATGCACACAAAAATAATTTCTTCATTCTATTCTCCTTATATTTGAACATTCCAAGTTCCTGCAATATTACTATCTCCTCTACTTGATTAATGATATAATAACTACATAATACCAAAAAAACAAGGAGGAGAGTGACTTGCTTTTCAATAGTACTCGAAACAAAAGAAATCAAGTAAGTTCAAAAAAAGCCATTTTACAAGGCATCTCAGACGAAGGCGGACTGTATGTACCGGAGAGTTTTCCAAACGCAGGTTCTCCATCAAATATGACGGAAATGAAATACAAAGATCTTGCCTACTATATCTGCGGCAAATTTTTGACTGATTTTACACCGGAGGAACTATCTCATTGTGTAAGCTCCGCTTATAACACAGATAATTTTTCCACAGAATTTATAGCACCCCTTCGAAAATTAAACGATCGTTTTATCCTAGAGCTTTTCCACGGCAGAACCAGCGCCTTCAAGGACATGGCTTTATGTATCCTTCCCTTTTTTATAGAAAGCTCGTTACATTCTCAAAAAGACTATACGGATATTCTAATCATCACCGCAACCAGCGGCGATACCGGAAAAGCCGCTTTGGAAGGTTTTAAAAATGTAGAACATACAAAAATTGCTGTTTTTTATCCTGAAAAAGGTGTAAGCGATACCCAAAAACTTCAAATGCAGACACAAGAAGGGGAGAACGTCTTTGTTCTTGGGGTAGAAGGCAATTTTGACGATTGCCAAAGAGCTGTAAAAACCACCTTTGCAGATGAAGAATTCAGCCAGCTTTTGAAGTCCAACAATACACGTCTAAGTTCGGCGAATTCTATTAATATCGGAAGGCTGATTCCTCAGATTGTTTATTATTACAACGCCTACATCACTATGCTTAAATTTGGCGAAATATCTGAAAACGAAAAAATCAATATTGTAGTGCCGACAGGCAATTTTGGAAATATTCTAGCAGCCTATTACGCTATGCAGATGGGCCTTCCTGTAAACAATTTAATCTGCGCTTCTAACGATAACAATGTACTGACAGATTTTATAAACACTGGTGTTTACGACAGCAATAGAGAATTGGTAGCCACCCCTTCCCCATCCATGGATATTCTTGTCTCCTCAAATCTAGAAAGATTCTTATACCATATAAGCGGCAATGATGATGAGTTGATTTCTGCTCTAATGGGCGAACTCCGAGATAAGGGAAAATATAGAATACCAGAAGATCTAAAGGATAAAATGCCGTTCCTTAAGGCTTATTACGCGACTGAAGAAGAAGCATCCAACAAGATTCTATACAGCTTGATCAACGATCAGTACTTGATGGATACCCATACAGCAGTGGCTAATGTCTGCTACGATAAATATCGTATGGAAACACAAGATAATACAAAGACAATTATCGCTTCTACTGCTTCCCCTTATAAATTTTCCGATTCTATGCTAAAAGCACTTAAAATAGAAACAGAAAATATGACTGAACAAGAAAAAATCGAAAAACTAAGCGAATTGACTTCAGTGGATATCCCTAAAAATCTAATGAATTTAGACAGCAAAGAAAAGCGCTTTACCACTTACGTCCCGAAAGAGGAAATATTCACTTATTTAAACGAGTTTGTAAAAGGTGATCATGATGCTTAAGATCAAAGTACCTGCTTCTACAGCTAATATGGGACCGGGCTTTGATGTACTTGCATTATCTTTCAAACTTTATAATGAATTTATATTCGAAGACAGCAACGAACTTATTATCAACACACCAAACAAAAGATATAATAATAAGAACAATCTCGTCTATCGTACTCTAGTGCAGGTTTTAGAAGAAAAAGGAATCGAAGCCCCGGCCTTAAAATTGACTATGACAAATGAAATCCCCATATCAAGAGGTTTAGGGTCTTCTGCAACTTGCATATTGGCCGGCGTTATCGCAGCAAACCGATATTTGAAAAAGAAAATGACAACAGAAGAGATCTATTTGAAAGCCGTAGCTATTGAAGGACACTGCGACAATATATCCAGCCAGTTTTTTGGCGGGCTTACATTATCTATGCGGGAAGAGGATAGAATCTTCTATCGCAAAGCCAATATCCCCTCAGGACTTCTTTGTACGGCATTAATCCCGGATTTTACACTTTCTACCAAAAAGGCAAGAGCTGTGCTTCTTGAGACAGTTTCATTAACCGATGCGACCTATAATCTATCCCATGCGATGCTTTTTGTAGAAAGCTTAAAAAACGGTCAATTCAAAGATCTTAAATATTTTCTTAAAGATAAGCTTCACGAACCTTATAGATCAAGCCTTATACCAAATTTCGACCGTATTATACAAAAAGCTTATGATCTAGGTGCTTACGGTGCCTTTCTAAGCGGTGCTGGCCCTACTATTATGATTCTCCGCAAAAACGAGGAGAACAGCTTTAAGAAAAATATACAAAACTATTTACACACTCTTGAAGATCAGTGGAAAGCCGTTGATCTTTCTATCGATAATGAAGGGACAATTATTTCCCAGGATTAGTATTTATGTTATAATAAAATGAATTCAAGGAAAGGAGTACATATTATGAAAAAACATATTTTAACTCTTACCGGCAGCACATTAAAAGATTCTGCTTGCACAGGCGGTTGCGGAGAATGCCAAACTTCTTGCCAATCAGCTTGTAAAACTTCTTGTACTGTAGCAAATCAAGAATGCGAAAACGAATCTAGATAACCGGAACAGAAAAAAGGATTGAGATGCTCAATCCTTTTTTAAATTACAAATTAAGGAGAAATAGATGATCCATAAGTATAAAATGAATAATTACAATATCGTCCTCGATGTAAATGGCGGGGCGATCCACGTGGTAGATGATATCACCTATAATATATTAGACCTTTATAAAGAAAAAACTCTTGAGGAAATAAAAGAAGTTTTTCATGAATATCCTGCTGAAAAAATCGAAGAAGCCTATAGGGAAATCCAAGAGATGGAAAATGAAAACCTCCTGTATTCCTCTGCAGACTATATGGACTCGGAAGATTTCAAAAAAAGAAATCCTGTTTTAAAAGCAATGTGTCTTCATGTAGTACACGACTGCAATTTAAAATGCGAGTACTGCTTTGCTTCCCAAGGAGATTTCGGAGGATATAAAGCCTATATGACTGAAGAAGTGGGTAAAAAAGCTATCGACTATTTGATTTCTGAATCTGGAAACAGAAAAAATCTGGAAGTAGACTTCTTTGGCGGCGAGCCGCTTATGGATTTTGAACTGGTTAAAACTTTAGTAGAGTACGGCAATGAGAAAGCTCTGGAACACAACAAGCAGTTTCGTTTTACCATTACTACAAACGGCGTATTATTAGATGACGAAAAAATCGACTATATCAACAAACATATGCATAATGTGGTCCTAAGCCTGGATGGGCGTAAAGAAATAAACGACTCTATGAGAAAAACGGTCAACGATAAAGGCAGTTACGACCTGATCGTACCGAAATTCCAGAAGCTTGTAGAAGGCAGAAAGAACAAATACTACTATGTCCGCGGAACTTTCACAAAGAAAAATTTAGACTTCTCGGAAGATGTCAAGCATTTCAAAGATTTAGGATTCGATCTTGCATCTATCGAGCCTGTAGTAGATTCTGAATACGACGATTATGCCATCACCGAAGAAGATCTAGAAGCAATTAAAAAGGAATACGAAAAACTGGCTATCGAATATGCAAAAGACCAAGTCAAAGGCGATCCTTTCAAATTCTTCCATTTTATGGTTGATCTATCACAAGGCCCTTGTATTATTAAGAGAGTTCAAGGCTGCGGTGCAGGATGCGAGTATGTAGCAGTTACTCCTGAAGGAGATATCTACCCCTGCCATCAGTTTGTCGGCAATGAAGATTTCAAACTAGGAAATCTCTTAGAAGAAACTATTGAATTTCCTGAAGAAATTACAAAGGGATTCTTAAACTCCCATGTATTTTCAAAACCTTCCTGCGAAAACTGCTGGGCGAAATTTTACTGTTCCGGCGGCTGTCATGCAAATGCTTATAATTTCAATAAGGATCTGCAAAAACCCTATGAATTAGGATGCGAACTCCAGCGAAAAAGAACAGAATGCGCGATTATGGTTGAAGTCAGCAAAATGATGGAACAGGCAAATGGATAACCCCCTCCGTTCCCCTATCCTTAAGGGGTTAGAGGAATATCAAAACAAATCCAAACTTCGCTTTCATATGCCAGGACATAAAGGAACACTCCCAGAAGAATTTAATGCCTTAGCTGAGAATCTTTATTCTTTCGATGTTACGGAGCTTGATGATACAGATGATCTGTACTATCCTGTCTCCTTTTTGGCTGAAAGTTTGAACGATCTGAAAAAGGACCGGAAATCAAAAGAAAGTTTTTATCTTGTAAATGGTTCCACCGTCGGCATCTTATCCTCTGTAATGGGACTTTTAGATCCGGGGGATAAAATACTGATCGAATCAGGATGTCATAAGTCCGTCCATAATGCGGTGAAACTCGGCAGATTAAAGAAAGTTGTATTAGAACAGCCTTCTCATAAAAAAGGTTTCCCCCTTCCCGCTTCTGAAGAAAAGATCTTCGAAATTTTGGAAGAGGATAAAGATATAAAAATGGTTTTTCTTACCAGACCTAATTATTACGGCTATGCTTCAGACATCGAAAAACTAGCTGCCTACTGCAGCGAAAGAGGAATCTATACAATAATTGACGAAGCCCATGGCTCCCATTTCGTCTACAGCAGCCTCTTTCCAAAGTCTGCTGTAGAATCAGGCTGTTCTATCAGTATTAATAGTTTCCATAAAACAATGCCTTCCTTTACACAAACAGCTGTATTAAATATAGGCAGTTTAAACGAAGAGGATATCCAACGAGTAAGAAGCATGCTCCTTATGCTTCAAACCTCTTCTCCCTCTTTCCTTTTTATCGCATCCCTGGATTTATCCTTTCGTTATATGCAGAAATACAAGGAAAAATTCCTATCCTTGAAGAAAATGATTGACTTATTCCTAAGAAAACTTGAGAATAATATCCATATATCAGCAGAAATGGATTCAGAAAAAGATTTTACTAGAATACTTCTTTATCCTAAAGGAAATGTTATCGATATGCTTTCTTATTTAGAAAAAAATGGAATCTATGCAGAAATGCACGATGAAAATACCATTGTATTGATTTCCACGATACTCGACGAGGAAAGAGATTTTAACTGCCTTTATAGTACAATAGAAAATTACAAAAGATCTCCTTGCCGAAGTACTACGAAAAATAAGATCCATGACGATATCGGTCTTCCTTTTTTAGACTGTGAAGGCAAAGAATTGCTAGAAGATATCTATATCTATCCTCCCGGCAGTTTGTATTTAGAAAAAGGAACGATCCTCGAAAAGAAACATCTGATCGAATTGACAAAGTTTAGAAAACAAAAAATTCGATTGCATAAAAGTGTTTCAAAAAATGACGACCTGCTTTATGTAAATATTGACAAGTAAACGTCTCCAGTGTACTATATATCTAATACAATGCGGAGGGAGGGATACTTTTGTATTTTAACGATCATCAACCTATATATATACAGATTATGGATTTAATAAAGTTTCGGATTATCCGCGGGGAACTGAAACCTGGCGATAAATTACCGGCAGTTCGGGAAATCGCAGGAGATTTAAAAGTAAATCCCAACACAGTTCAAAGGAGTTATAGCGATTTAGAAAGAGAAGGCATTTTATTATCACAAAGAGGTGTAGGGTCTTTTGTCGTAGATAACAAAGAATTGTTTGACCGTTTAAAGGAAGAAATGGCCAAAGATATTGTTCAATCTTTTGTCGAGGATATGAATAATCTAGGGTTTCCTCGAGATAAGAGTATTACCTTAATCAAAGAAAGTTGGGTGAATAATGATTAATACAGTAGAAATTCAAAATCTTAAGAAAAAATATGGAAGGAAAGCAGCAGTCGATTTGGAACTTCTGACCTTAGAAGAAGGGACTGTAAACGGGTTATTCGGTCCCAACGGTTCCGGCAAAACCACATTGATAAAAATTCTTTCCGGCATGATTCTCCGCTATAAAGGGGATGTTTATATTCAGGGAGAAAAACCAGGCGTGAAAACAAAATCCTTCGTTTCCTATCTGCCTGACCGTAACTTTTTAGGCAATCAAAACAATATTAAAGAATCTTTAAAGCTCTTTAATCATTTTTACAAAGATTTTAGTATGGAAAAAGCGAAAAAATTGCTGGAAAATATGCAGCTTGAAGAGAAGATGAAAATTTCCTCTCTATCGAAAGGTATGGAAGAGAAACTGAACTTAGCCCTTGTCCTTTCTAGAGACGCTAAACTCTTTTTGCTGGACGAGCCTATTGCAGGTGTCGACCCTGTAGCGAGAGAGCAGATCCTGTCTGCTGTAATCTCAAATATCGATCCTGAAAGCACTATGCTTGTAACAACCCATATTATTAAAGAAATGGAAGGCATCTTTGATCGTGCCCTCTTTATTAACGAAGGAAAAATTGTACTCGACGGGAACGCTGAAGACCTTCGTATCGAACGAAAGGCCTCTCTGGATGAAATCTACCGCAGGGAATTTGGAGGTGAGGAGATTGAGTAAATTCTTACAAGTAGAATTCGGAAGAACTGCAAAACTTTTTTTAGGTTTGATTCTTTCTATCATTGTAGTTAATTTGCTGATGTATCCGACTATTGCAGGTTTATCAGAATCTAATACCCTCTTGCAGGGACTTGCTATGTCTTTCCTTGTGGTATTGATGTTTGTACTGAACTTATTATTTCTTTTTATGATCATCTCTTATTTTAGGCGTGATTTATACCATGACTCGAGATACTTAACTTTCAGCCTTCCTGTAAGCAGCAAAGGATACTTGGGCGCGAAACTTATAAACTCCGTCTTTTGGATTATAATGCTGTTAATTGGAACATTAGCCCTTAATTATGCAGCGATGACTTACACCTTTGGAGCAGCAGAAATAAATACCTTTTTCGATTATCTCAGCAACAATATTATCTCATCGCCGATTATCGTCGTCTTATTTATTCTCTACTCTCTGATATCCTTAGTTTTTACCTTAGTGCTGATGTATTTTTGTATCATATTGAGCAAAACGCTGTTTCGCTCTAATCGATTAGGATATTTCTGGATATTGTTCTATATACTGCTTTCTTCTCTTTTAGAATACGGAATATCTTATATCAGCAGAACGATTCCACTCTTTGTTATGGCGAATAATGCTGAATTCCGCTGGATAACAATGACAGAAGAATTGGCTGTAAACGGCGGAATGTTAAACGATCCCAACTCCCTTACGCTATTTACAGGTATCAGTCTCGTTTCTTTATTCCTTTATACAGCAACAACGATTCTGCTATTTGTTCTCAGTGCCAAACTTTTAGAAAAAAAAGTAGATCTATAAAAAAACTCCTTTTCCGCGGAAAAGGAGTTTTTTTTATCTTAAAAATTTACCTAATATATCCATCAAACCATCCTGCAAAGAATGCTCTTTATCGTCTTCTATATATTCCTTAGCAGTAGAGCTGGCTGTGCCGATCTCCGGATCTCTCTGCATTTCTTTTAATTCTTCCCTCAGCTGATCATCGTAGGAAACACCCTTGTCTTCTTTTTCTTTCTGAAGCATTTCAATAATAGTCGGTGTGATTTTATCCAATACTGCATCTACTTCTTCTTGAGACACATTGGACTTTTCAGCAATGTTCTTAGTCACAGATTCTTTTTCTCTGCCGAGGATTTTGTCTAAAATATCCTTTCCTTCTTGAGGATTCGCCTCTTCTATCGTTTTTGTCATATCATTTGGATCTAGTTTTCTGTTTTGTGTTGCAATGTCTTCCAGCTCTTTCTGTTTTTTCTCATCTTCTCTTACAGCCTTGTGAACAGCCCATAAAATAGCCGGTATAGCAACCATTGCTAATTTTTTCTTGGATTCTTCATCAAATCCCTGAGGATTTCTTCTGTTCTTCATTCCGCCAGGATTCATATTTAAACCATCTTTTAACATATCAAATAAAGCCATAATTCTCCTCCTATAATTCTTGTTTTCTACACTTTATATACCCTTTATTTTTATCAAGACCCAAATACTTGGAATATTTAATTATGGTATAATAAACTCAAACCTTTACAAGGAGTATATTATGAATAATATAATTTTTCATGTCCCTTATTTTGTGGACAAAAACAGAAAATCCGGCTCCCATATACGTCCCTTCAAAATGCTCGATGGCTTTCGTAATATCGGCTATAACGTGGACGTAGTCATGGGTTATGGTAAAGAAAGAAAGAAATCTATCGACAATATCAAGGAACAAATAAAGCAAGGAAAAAAATATGATTTCTGTTATAGCGAAAGCTCCACAATGCCTACCCTATTAACAGAATCTCATCATCTGCCTACCTATCCCAAATTAGATTTCTCTTTTATGGGTTTTTTAAAGAAAAACAATATTCCTATCGGATTATTTTATAGAGACTGTTATTGGCTGTTTAACGAAAATCGAAAAGAACTCTCTACCTTTAAAAGGAAAGTCAGCGAGTATTATTATCGATATGATCTGAAAAAATACCCAGAATTAATCGATGTTTTCTATCTGCCTACAACATTAATGATGAACTACCTTCCTATGGAATTCAAAGGACCTATCGCCTCTCTTCCTCCAGGAACACAATACTCGAATTCAGCTGCGGTAAAAATCCCGGACAGCAATGACAAAGAGCTGCGGCTCTTTTACGTTGGAGGACTAGACGAGGTTTATGATATGGAGATGGTGTTCTCCGTTGTTAAAAAACTGCCCTTCTTAAAGCTTACTGTCTGCACCCGCAAAGAAGAATGGGAAAAATCCAAAGATAAATATTCGCCTTACTTAAACGATAGAATCCGCATTATACATAAGTCTGGCTCAGAATTCAAAGAAGATATCGAAAACGCTCATATTTCTCTAATCTATTTTAAACCGGGAGAATATAGGAAATTCGCGATGCCTGTGAAGCTTTTCGAATATATGAGTTATAAAAAACCCATTCTATCTGTAGATATGACTGCAGTAGGAGAATTTGTCTCTGAAAATAAAATAGGCTGGGAAATCCCCTATGATGAGAACAAATTAATCTCATTTTTTGAACATATAAATTTAAACCGTTCTAAGATCGATGAGAAAGTAGAACATATGGATCAGGCTATAAGAGAAAACACCTGGGAAGCGCGCTGCAGACAAGTAGCTGAAGATTTAACAAGGAGATAAAAATGAAAATATTGACTATCGTCGGCGCTAGACCGCAATTTGTAAAAGAAGCAATCCTTCAGTCCGAAATAAAAAAACAAGATGAAATGGAAGAAATCGTCGTTCACACAGGACAGCATTATGATGAAAACATGTCTGGAATTTTCTTCGATATCCTTGGAATGGATACGCCAGATTATAATTTAGGAATCAATGGAAAAACCCATGGTGCCATGACTGGAGAAATGCTTATCGAGATTGAAAAAATCTTAATGGAAGAAAAGCCGGACGCAGTCCTTCTTTATGGAGATACAGACTCTACCCTTGCAGGCGCCTTGGCAGCTTCGAAATTAAAAATCAAAGTTGCCCATGTAGAAGCAGGTCTTAGACAAGAACCAAAGGATATGCCGGAAGAAACGAACCGAGTACTAACAGACCGTATCTCCTCTTTTCTTTTTGTTCCAAGCGAAACAGGCATATCAAATCTTAAAAAAGAAGGTCTTACAGATAATGTCTACTTCACAGGAGATGTTATGTATGATATCTTCTTAAAAATGGAACCTCATTTTGATGACAGCCTCCTCAAAAAATATAATTTGGAAAAAGAAAACTATATCGTTATGACAATGCATCGGGATTTTAATGTAGACGAACCAAAAAAACTAAAAACAATTCTCGAACAAGTGCAAAAAGTATCGAAAGAAATTCCTGTAGTCTGGCCGATTCACCCAAGAACTGCAAAAAGAATTGAAACCTTCGGTTTCGAATCGCTTCTTGAAGGAATAACTATTCTAGAGCCTATCGATTATCTTAAATTAATGGGTCTTACAAAATACTGCTATAAAACCATAACCGACAGCGGCGGCTATCAAAAAGAGTCCTATTTCGCTAACAAAGAAGCAGTCATTATTATGCCGGATACTTCTTGGAGAGAACTTACCGATGCCGGTATCAACACTTTAGTGGAACCTTCTGAAATCTATGAAGCTGTAAAAAAAGAAAACAATCAAAATTTCCAAAAATTCATTTATGGAAAAGGTGATGCGGCAAAACAAATTGTTGAAATATTAAAAGACAATATACAATAATAAAAAGCACAGATTCTTCTACTAGATTCTGTGCTTTTATATATATTTTTATCTTTCTTGTACTTGCCAACTCTCTATTAAAATCCGATACGAACCTTAAATAAGAATCGGAATATATATCCAAAAAACAATACAGATATAATAAATACAACAGCTGTTAAGATTCCCTCTACGATCCCCGTGGAAATAAATGCTGTAATCGACGCAAAGGTCCATACTGCAAAGATATAATACAATGTATTGATCCACTTAATGGTGAAGAACTTTCCGCTGTCTTCATATTTTGCTTTTTTATATAAACAAGCTCCCGCTATTGCTGCTGCAAGAGAAAGAAGAAGAGCTGCAAAGAGTTGATTTCTGCTTAACACCATCGTACTTGAAGCGATGGGAGATATAATCGGATAGTAGAATCTAGTATCGATATTTTGAATATTTGAAAATATCAATCTCCACAATGTGTCCTGAAGAGGGTATAAGCTGTTGAAGAATAGATATCCTATGGACAGAGGAATCATTCCAGCTACGTGGCCTACAATATTGCCTGTAAAAGATCCTACAAACATCGCAAGAATAAAGCATATTACTCCTTGGAGTCCAGCCTGACTATATCCTTGTATTAAAGAACTGATATCTATACTTCCTTGTGTGGCCATACTGCTTAATACGAACATAATGATCGTATTTAAAATCAGGTAAAATGCAAGCCACACTATACCGAAAACCAATTTCGTCATATACTTTACTTTGCCCTCTAGAGGTATCATTTCTTCAAACATTTTATATTTTGTCATATGCTCCAAACTTGTTAGAAACACTGCATAAATTATCCCTAAGAACGCCATTGCAAAAATTGCCATATTGAAATGATTCTTAGCCAAGTAAATGCTGTTATATTCCAAAGTCTTTTCATAGTAAGAAGCTGCGTCATAAGTATAATTCTCCTGTTGGAAATAAGTATCCTCATCCGGTAAGAAGGATAGACTTCCACCAATATCCATATAGGGGACCGCCTCAGGATAATTTCTAAAGAAATCCCTCGCATTCTCTTTATATTCTTTTAAATTCTCTGATGTAAAGGGCTTCTTTTTTGCTTCATTTTTTAATCTAGTATTATTTTCATTATACCAGTCTAATTCTTTTTGAATTTCTTCTTCTGGAGAATGATTAAAATAGTCTCCCTCTCCATTCGTAAGTTCTGATTGATTCCTTGATAGAGCATTATAATATTGCTGATATCTTTCCGGTTCCTCTTTTGCAATCTCCATCTGCGCTATATTAGAATGAATTTTATCCATAAAATCATCTACCTGAGATTTTGAACCAAATCCATATATCAACGAGGACATTAACAATATAATGGTAAAAATAGCTGCATTCTTTTTCCATAAAAATTTAAAATATTTAACCATTAGATTCCTCCTTTTTTCTGATCCCAGAAGAATAAGTCTTCTGTTTTTAACTTAAGAATATCGTATTGACTCACCTTATCACTATTTAAAAAACCGTTCATCTGCGCTTGATTTCTTGTAGTTAGTATCGTCACGACTCTGCCGATTTTTTGAAGAAGGATCACATCGGATTCTTTGTCGAACTCAATTCCTTCTTCTTCTTTATAAACAATTTGATATTTATAATACTGGTTTAATTTTTGCTCATCTAAAAGTATCCCAGATCTGCCCGTTTCTAAATAGACCGTTTTTGTAGCCATCATCTCTAATTTATCCAAATTATGAGAGGAGACAATTACAACTTTACCAGAATCCGCCATCTCGACTATAAATTCATCAATTTTTTTTCGATTTACTACATCGATTCCATCATAAGGCTCATCGATAAGCATGATTTCTGCTCCAGTACATAGATTTAATATTATCGCCGTTAAGGTAAGCTGTCCTTTTGACAATGTGTTCATGGACTTATCTATCGAGATTCCCAGATCATTGAATTCATCCATAGCCCTTTTTCGATCAAATCCGTCATAAAGAATAGCGAAATATTCTATAACTTTTTTAAGATTCGTAAATTTAAAATAGTCAAAGCGGTCTGGAACTAAAACCATCTTTTCTAAAAGCCCTGGATTATCATATACACTTTTCTCTTCAATAAGAACATCCCCGCTGTCCGGTGTCATCACCGTCATTATATTTTGCAGCAATGTCGTTTTTCCTGATCCATTTCTTCCTATAAGGGCTATCACGTCGGATTTTTCCGCTGCGAAACTAACATGATCAAAAATGGTCTGTTTCCCTATTTTTTTCGATAAATCTTCTATTTCTAAATACATTTCATCCTCCTTAATCCAGCGTGGAAAGTATGTCTTTCATCTGGGTAATTATTTCATTATTCTGAAAACCTAATAATTTTAATTCTTTGAATATGGAAGCAAGCTGTGTTAAATTTTCTTCTACTCTGAGGGCTTTATCCTGTTCATCGTAAGAAATAAAACTGCCTCTTCCTTGAATTTTCACTAGTATCCCTTCTCTTTCCAACTCTTCATATGCCTTCGCCACTGTAGTCGGATTGATCGATAATATCGATGCGAGTTCTCGTATTGACGGCATCTTCTCTCCATCCTGCAGCACTTTTCGAATGAGCATCTCTTTTGTCTGCTTCACAATTTGTTTATAAATCGGTATCTCTGACTGCAAATCAAGTGTATACATGGCCCCTCCTTTCAACTGTAGATGTATGCTTTGTATCATAAATCACCATACAGCTATGGTAAAAAAATATTTGTCGTTGTCCTAAGTGTACCATCACACGCCATACATGTCAAGAGGGGATTAGGGAGGAAAAATAGGGAGTAGAATTTAAGAGGAAGTAATAGGGATTGAGTATTTTTAGCCTACGACTGGCTTCACTACCCTTTCACTCAAATACTCTCAGCTAGGTGCAGCTTATTTATTTCGATAGGATCTAGATAAAAAATAACTTTAAGTTTTTTAGTTTAATAATCATCCTCTTTAATAGTTCTAAGAAGAATGTTTAAAACCGTTTACTGATATAAACAGAAAAATGAGCGTCTTTATCATTTTTCATCATCAACTTCACTCTATCACTCTTACTTTCTTTATTTATTTATTTATTTATTTATTTATTAATATTATCTAATAAAACACAACAAAAAACCGATGTATTTCTACATCGGTAATTTTTATTAATTAAAGGGCTTTTCAATTAAGTTTCCTTCTACAAATCTTTTTATAATATGCTTGTCTTCTCCCATATAAATTACTTTTTCCAATCTTTCTTTTACTGGAATATCCAAGTCTTTTAGATCGGAATCATCGATTACTAAAGCATCAAAGGCATAGTCCTTTTCGAAGCTTCCCACGTTTCCAAAGAATTCCCCGCCGCCTTTTGTTGCGATATAGAAAGCTTCTGAAGTTGTTAGAGGACTTTTATTCTTATCAACGTATAACCAGTACATCTTGCTCACATGTATTGCAGAAGTGATAACCTGCATCATATTAAATGTATGTCCGCCGGCAACATCTGTCCCTAGCCCTACTTTTATATCTCTTTCTAAATATTCTTTGATCGGAGCAAGACCGCTCATTAAATTAAGGTTTGATGTGGGGCAGTGTGCCACATAGACATCTTGTTTTTCCATCATTTTCATCTCTTCTTCTGTACAATATACACAATGTGCTTGAATCGTTGGAGTTGTTCCGAACATATCGTATTTATCATATACGGAACCGTAATTTTCGCTGTCTGGATGAAGCTCTTTTACCCACTCTACTTCTCCCACATTCTCTGAAAGATGAGACTGTACTGGAAGTTTTTCTTCGTTGATAATCTCCTGAAGTCCTTCCATAAGCTCATTTGTACAGCTTGGGACAAACCGAGGTGTTATAATCGGCTTCACTAGTTTTTCATCTCTGTATTTTTCGATAATTTCTCGTGTATCTTTTAAAGAATCTTCTGTTGTTTCTATTAAATCCTCTGTTGAATTTCGATCCATATTTACTTTGCCGATATAAGCGCCTAAACCGGATTCTTTGAACAAATCAAAAAGGATTTCCGTTCCTTCTTTGTGAAGACTTGAGAATACAACGGATCTCATTGAACCGTATCTCCACAAGATTTCAATAAATCTTTTATAGATTTTTCTCGCAAATTCTGGATCTGCATACTTCGCCTCTGTTGGGAAGGTATATTTGTTTAACCATGGAATCAATTCTTCATCATATCCGATTCCGGAATTTGTAAACTGAGGAGCATGAATATGTATATCGTTGAAAGCAGGTATGATTAGCTTCTCCCCAAAATCCTCTACTTCGCAATCCGGTTCTTCTTTTACGATATCTTTTACTTTTCCATCTTCAACAAGAATATAGCTGTCTTCATAAATCGTAAAATCGGATGCATCTTTTGTAAATATTATATTGCCTTTGTAAGCTTTCATATTTTTCTCCTTTTATATAAATATAATTTTTAGGATAAACAAGACTGAAAGTACGATCATCGGAATGGATACTTCCTTCGTTTTCCCTGTTAGTATTTTCAAAAATGTATAACTTAATATTCCCACCATAATCCCGTCAGCTATAGAATAGCTTAATGGCATCATAATTACCGTTAAAAACGCGGGCAGTCCTTCTGTAATATCGGTAAAATCCAGCACCTGAATGACAGACATCATAGAATATCCGACCAGAACTAATACCGGTGTAGTAGCAGTACTTGGGATGGCTAGGAAAATCGGACTTAATAGCAGTGCCAATCCCAGCATAATTGCCGTTACCAATGCAGTTAACCCTGTCTTTCCTCCTTCCTTAATTCCAGCTGCCGACTCGACAGTTGTCCCGATCATGCTTGTACCAAAGATACTAGAAGCAATACTTCCGATAGAATCAGCCAAATAAGAACGGTTGATATGTTGAAGCTTGCCGTTTTCATCTAAAAGATCCGCCTTTGAAGCAAGACCTGCCAAAGTTCCTATCGTATCAAAAATAACAACGAATAGAAAGGTAAAAACACTGATAACCATTTCCACACTTAATATATTTTCAATCGATTCAAATCGAAACATAGTCGGTTCCATTGAAGGAGGCAGACTGACAACTGCCTCCGGCAGCGTTGTGACTCCAAAAAAGATTCCGATTACGGATACTGATAAAATTGTAATAATAAAAGAGCCTTTTACTTTTCTATATTCTAATATTCCTAGTAAAACGATTCCCAATAGGGCTAAATAAACACTGGGCTGATTTAATCGGCCTAGTGTTAAAACAGCACCGCCCGATTCTACGATACCGGCATTTTTCAAACCAATAAAGGTAATAAAAAACCCGATCCCCGCTACCATGCTTAATTTTAAAGATGCAGGTATCAAATCAAACAATAATTCTCTAATTTTAAAAATGGTCATTAATAGAAGCAATATTCCAGAGATAAGACTTGCTGTGATGGCAAATTCCACACTTTTTCCCATACCCAATATAATTGAAAAGGCGAAAAAGGAATTAATGCCTAAACTCGGTGCCAATGCAAAGGGAAAATTCCCTACAACACCTACAAGAAAGGTTGCTATCAGCGAACTGACAACGGTTGCAGTAAATACAGACTGTCTATCCATACCTACCTCAGACAAGTTCAGCGGAACAACTGCCAATATATAGGCAATAGTCATAAAACTTGTTATTCCTGCAAAGATTTCCGTTCTAAATGATGAATTTCTTTCTTTGATTTTAAAATACTGATTTAATTTTTCTTTCATATCTCTCCCCATGACTTCTATACTATTTTTACATTCCCGGTACCTGAAATGTATCTATATCCTCATGAGTTACTACTATAATTTTACCAAAGCCCTGTATTTCTTCAAATTATTTACACAGGGAACTTGCTTTCCCATAAAACTTGATTCTTGAAAAATAAAAAAGCGGTTCTACCGCTTTTCTATTCTCTCGTCTCTCTCTTTTTTTGAAAAAACACATCCGCAATAGTCCTGCCGATATAAGTCGTAGTCTCTCGATAATTCAAGAGATCTTTGATATCCGCCTTTTTTCTTAAAATCAGAATAGAGATATTTAATATTATACTTTTCTTCCATGACTTGACCGATTTCGTTGAGTTTAGAGGCATTTTTATAAGGACTAATAGAAAGTGTTGTTGTAAAATAATCACAGCCCTTTTCTTTTCCTTTTTTTGCCGCTTCTTCTAAACGAAAACGGTAGCATGAAAAACATCTTTCGGAACCTTCGCCAGAATCTTCCAGACCTTTTACCGAATCGTAAAAATCTTTTGGTTCAAACTCCCCTTCGATCATATGAATAGGATTTGTTTTTTCTATTTTTTCGATGACATCCTTTTGCTCTTCCAGCCTTCTCCAATATTCTTTTTCCGGATAAATATTCGGATTATAATACAAAATAAAGATCTCGAAATACTCTGTCAAGTATTCCAATATATAAGAAGAACAGGGACCGCAGCAGCTGTGAAGGAGCAGCTTTGGCGTACCTTCAATACTTTCCAGCAGCTGATCTAATTTTTTCTGATAGTTGATCTTATTATTCATATTTATACCTCGAAAAAAGAGAGTATTTCTACTCTCTTTTATATTATAATGCTTGTGCGTGATAAGAGCTGCGGACAAAAGGACCTGAAGCTACATGTTTAAACCCTAGTTCATAAGCTCTTGCTTTGTATTCGTCAAATTCTTCTGGAGTTACATATCTTTGTACTTCAAAATGCTCTTTCGTAGGCTGGAGATATTGTCCTATCGTTACCATATCGCAATCAACAGAACGAAGATCTTCTAATGTCTCAAACACTTCTTCTTTTGTTTCTCCCAGCCCTACCATAAAGCCAGACTTAGTTACTAATCCGCTTTCTTTGGCCTGCTTTAAGACATCAAGACTTCTTTCATAATCCCCCTGAGGGCGGACGGTTTTAAAAATAGATCTTACCGCTTCGATATTATGATTAAGAACTTCCGGTTTTTCTACAAATATAATATCAAGAAGTTCCTTTTTAGCATGAAGGTCTGGTATAAGCACCTCTACCGTTACTTCGCTGTTAAGCTTACGAATCTCACGAATCACTTCCGCAAATTGATTTGCTCCTTCATCTTCAAGATCATCTCGTGTTACAGAAGTCACTACAGCATGCTTTAGTTTTAAACGGTCTACAGCTGTGGCTAAATTTCTTGGCTCTTTCGGATCTACTTCCTCTGGACGGGCGCATGTTACATTACAGTATTTGCAGTTTCTTGTACAATTTGCGCCTAATATCATAAATGTGGATGTTTTTCTTTCGTAACACTCCATTTTGTTTGGACAGTTTGCTTCCACACAGACTGTATTTAAATTCAAGTCGGATAAAAGATCTTCTACCGCCATAAACTTTCCGCTTCCGCGTACTTTAATTTTCATCCACTCCGGTTTCTTTAAAACCATATTTATACCTCACCTTCCTGAAATAAGTCATTAATAATATCTTCTTTCTGAGCCCCTTGAATATAATCGTTTATATCTATTTGACTCAATACATTTGTGATTTCTTTGATTTCAAAGAGCTGTCCTCTTAAAAGGTCTTCCAAGCCGCTGATATTTTTCCTGCCGAAAAAATCGCCGTTGATTTTTATCTCTTTAATTCTTCCTTTAGACACATTGATTCCGTATTCCACAAGGCCAAAGGGATGTTTTTCAATAATATCAACTGAAAACTTTGGATTTTGTCCAAAATTCCATTCTTTCGACTCAAAGCGCTCCTTTTGAATCTTTAAAACCTGTTCTTCAATATCTTTTGGATCGTATCTTTCTATAATACCATATTCTTTGCAGATTTCTTCTTCTAATACATCCATAAATTCCTGAATCGTTTTATCTGTATATTCTTTTAAAAACCCTACTCTCGATTTTACTGAAGAAACATTTTTTCCTTCAAACTTTTTCTTATTCGGCGTTAGACAATTCTGAAGATTATACATATCTACACTAAAAAGAATCGTTCCATGATGAAGAACACGATTGCCTTGATGATATTGGGCATTTCCAGAAAATTTTCTTCCATCGATAACCATATCATTTCTGCCTGTAAATTCTGCATTAATATTCAGTTTTTTTAAAGCATTGATAATCGGAGCTGCAAAATATTTAAAGGAGTCCCCTTCTTGCTCTCTTGTTATGAAGGTATACTGCATATTCTCAAGATCTGTATAGATCGTACCGCCTCCGGAAAGCCTTCTAACGATGTGGATTCCTTTATCATTGCAGTACTCGATATCTACTTCCTTATATACATTTTGATTGCGCCCCACAAGAACGGTAGGTTCATTTTGCCATAATATAAAAACATCTTCGCCAGTACTCAGCAAGTACTCTTCAAGGGCATGGTTGTATGCCGGATTTTTTGATTTATTTTCAACTAGGATCATAATAGCTACTTCCTTTCAATAGAATACTGCAATCGGAAAAGGATTACAGCCTCATTCTATTTTACACAGCTTTTCAAAAGCTTTCAACTTTTACTATAGATTGGACGCAAAATATTTATAAATATCTTTGAATTTTAAATTATCTTGAATAAGCTCTGGATGAAACTGCACTCCTAGAATAAACTGATCCTCATTTTTATATTCTACCGCTTCGATAATCCCGTCACCTGCACGTGCCGTAGCTTTTAAATCTCCTGCCAGTTTTCGTATCGCTTGATGATGATAGCTGTTGACTAATGTTTTCCTGCCAAAGATCTTCTCCATATGGCTGCCTTCTTCCATATAGATATTATGATAGTAGGCAATTTTTTTATCTTCTCGGAAACTATGAACCATTACATCTTCTTTCTGTTCATAAATATCCTGATAAAGATCCCCGCCTAGATACACATTTAGAAGCTGCATCCCTCTGCAGATTGCAAGGATAGGCACTTTTCTTTCCATCGCTCTCTTGAGAATATTCATTTCTACAATGTCTCTTCTTGGATTTGTATCCCAAAGATAGCGCTGAGGATCTTCCCCATATAGATGAGGAGAGATATCAGACCCTCCTATTAGCAAAATACCATCTACAAGATTGAGATAGTGATTTACTTTTTCCATCTCTTCAATCTGAGGGAAAACTATGGGAACGGCCCCTGCCCTTTCAATCATTTCTGAAAAAGCTGTATTAATACTTTGATATTTTAATCCGCAGATAATATCCGACCAGCATAAAATTCCTATAAACTTACTCATGATATTTCTTCACCTCTTCGAAAAAATCATTGAAAATTCTTTTTGCCCCATCTCCCGTCATCTGTTCCGGATGGAACTGTACACCATGAAGGTATCCCTCTCCTTTGTACTCTATAGATTCTATTAACTGATCGTCGGCATAGGAGGTGGCTATAAGATCTCTGCCAAGATCCTTAATCCCTTGATGATGAATGGAATTTACAATCGGCCTTTCCCCTAAACATCGTCTTGCAATGCTTCCTTCTTTCGTTGTGATAAAATGTTTGGTTTCTTTTATTTCTCTATTTCGATGATGAATCACCGCCGCATCTTCCAAGGAAAGATGCTGATGAAGAGTTCCCCCGAAATAGACATTTATAATCTGAAGCCCTCTGCAGATCCCTAAAATGGGTATCTTTCTCTCTAAAGACTTTTCAATTAGTTTTAATTCAAACTGGTCTCTCGTAAGATGAAAATCAAGACTTTCAAGGGTTGGATTTTCTCCATAAGTTAACGGAGATACATCGATGCCGCCTTGAATCACAACCCCGTCAATTCGGTCTAAAATATCATCCATCCAATCCGTACATTCTAATATGGGAAATAATATAGGTGCAAATCCATTAACATTAAGTGCATTCAGATAGGTTTCCCTTACTGTTAATATTGGACTGAATTCACCTTCCATGACCGATCCTGATATACCAATGGTCTTCACATTATTCACCTCGAAATTCCATGAGGTTCAATCCGATTTCTTCGCTAAAATCACGATCCACTTCCACATCCACTGCTTGGATAAAAATCTCTCCTGTTGCTGAAATAACCGCAGAATTTAAATGCCCTCCATGGAGATTTAAATCTTCATCGGAAAAAGCCATATGGAAATGCCCATAAGGTTCCCTTTTCATATGGCTGAAATTCCCAGAAAGAGATACAATTTCTAAATGTCCTTCAAATTGTTTTGAAAAATATTCTTTGTTATCTGTATTAAAGTATCCTATTTCAATTTCCCCGCAAGCTCCGATACCCGAAACGATACCTGTCTTTATTTTTTCTTCTTCGCAAATATTTATAATACTTTCTACAAGCTCTTCACCCTTCTCCAAACGAATAATAAGAGTGTCGCCTTTTCTAGTCTTAAACATAGTATCCTCCTTTACTGAACAATATCAGTATTTTAGTATATCATATTTCAAGGCTCTCTTTAGCTTCTAAAGCTCTTTTTATCATTTAATTCCAGCATATTTACAAAAGATTTGTTTTTCGTTAAAACTTTAAATAAGGGAACACCGATAATCGTTACGATAATAAACTGGGAGAGCATAATCTGCCCTGTTACAACGAAAAAATTCAACGGTTCGCTGCTCATTAAGGCAATCTGCACACCCACTAGAATATTCGTAATCGCAGGCATTAAAGAAGCCAGCCAAATATTTTTCATCCGGCTCATAATTACTGCTGCTAGAAAACTTGCAAAAGATCCGACAATAATATCCACAATTCCAAAAGGACTGGCGATATTCGCTAGAATACACCCGACTGTAATTCCCCAGATATATTCCTTATTGTAAAAAGGCAGAAGGGTCATTACTTCTGATACCCGAAACTGCAGAGGACCGTAAGATATCCCCGATAAAACAATCGTTAAAACCATATAAATCGCTGCTACAGCAGCCTGTCTTGCTAAAAACCTTGTATTCATAATTCCTCCTCATAAAAAAAGCCGCATCAAAATGACGCAGCCATCCTGATTTTTAAAGTGGGTTCCAAGAAAACACTTCTATTCCTATCCTATTATGACTTAAAACTATTGATCCTTCCACCTTTTTATACTTCTGTATACTGCTATAATCTCTATTATAAGCCATAAACCTAATAATATCTTAATCGGAAGAGCTAAATTTGTAATAACAATCGCCGCTGTCAGCGCTAGGACTAGTGTTGCGTCCGTTATCAATCTTATCAATAATTCGTTCTGAAGTTTCATCATCTATTCTCCTACTCTATTCTGAGGACTACCTTCGAGAAAAGCTTTTAAGTTTTCATAACTGATATTTATAATTCGTTCCCTCGCCTCTTTCGCCACCCAGGCTATATGAGGGGTGATTAAGAGATTTTGAGCATCAAGAAGAGGATTTCTCTTCTCAATAGGTTCTTTTGAAACAACATCAACAGCAGCTCCCTTTATCTTTCCTTCATTTAGAGCCTGTTTTAAATCTTCTTCCTCTACAAGACCGCCTCTGGCAACATTGATAAAATAGGCTTCCTTTTTCATTCGATCAAAGAATTCTTTGTTTGCAAATCTTTTATTCTCTTCTGTCAGATTGCAGTGAAGAGTTACAATATCCGACTGCGTAAGAAGCTCTTCTAAAGAAACTTCTCTTTCTGAGTTTTCTATCCCATTATTAACTAAAACCTTCATTTTAAAGGCCTTGGCAAGCTCGCAAACCCTCTTTCCAATTCTCCCATAGCCGATGATGCCTAAAGTTTTCCCTTGTAATTCAAAGGGATTATTCAGCCAAAAGCAGTACCCGCTTTCCTCGTTCCATCTGCCTTCTCTAATAGCTGTATCATGTTTATCAAACTCATGGCTTAACTGAAGAATAAGCCCGAAGGTATATTCTGCCACAATATCTGTTCCATATTCCGGACAATTGCTGATAACAATATTTCCTTTTCTACAGGCCTCTACATCGATTACATCGTAGCCTGTTCCTGTTACTCCGATATACCGAATCTTTGGACAGCTTTTTAAGAAGGCTTCATCTATCCTCGTCTTATTGATCAATACAGCATCTGCATCTTCGCAGGCTTTCAAAGCTTCAGGTTCGTTATCTTGAAAAACTTCGACTTCGCCAAACTCCTCAAACTTTTTCCAAGATAAATCTCCAGGATTTACAAATTTCGAATCTGTTACAACTATTTTCATTCCGCTCTCCCTACTGATCTGTTTCAGTGTTATACATCGTTTTATTATGCTTTAAAACTTTCACCCTAGCCTCTATAGGACTAAAATCTCTTATAAAATTGTTTTTATTTTATATTTTCTAGAAACCAAAACCGTTCTCGAAATCTCGTTGTTGATTTTAACAGCTGTTTTTATTGTAACACGAGGATAAAAATAATAAAAAGCAGCCTATTCTAGTGAACAGACTGCACTGGTTTGAAGTATTATTTGCTCAAGGAAACACCCATATTGAAAGCATTTTCTAAATCGATAGGAAATTTCTCTTCATGAACATCCTTCTTCACCTCTTCGTTAAAGCCGCTCATATCAAACTTCGTATAATCCTTTACTTGGAGGGTGTTAAACACCGGATATAAAGAAACATCGCCGTTTAGCATACGAAATTCATTCGCATAATCTTCGAACTCTTTCTTGTACAACTGCTCATAAAACTTTTCTGTTGCGTTCATCGTCAAAAACATTCCAACATCTACTTTCCCTTTAAAATAGCTGCTGTAATCATCATAGGAAAGGGATGTAAAGTGCAGCCTCTCCATAAAAGCAAAATATTGACTTGTAGGTCTCCCTAAATAGATGGGACTGCCTATAAAAAGAACATCTGAGGAAAAGACCTTGTCGATAACAGGGGAAAGATCGTCTTTCCAATAACAGCGGCATCTTTCAACATCTTTTCTTTTGCACAGCATGCAGCTTCTGCATCCAGTAAAGTTCAAACCATACAGATCGATATACTCGACTTCTGCACCGGCAGATTCTGCTCCTTTCAGTGCTGATTTAAGTAATTTTGCAGTATTCCAGTTTTTACGCGGACTGCAATTTAACGCAAGTACCTTCATCTATACAACTCCTTTTATTATAAAAATTATTTATTATGTTAAGATAAATCAGCTGCTTTTTACGGCTCAATATCATTTCCTTCAATCCAAGGTTTTGGAAAATCCCCTATAAAAACAAAAATATTTATTCACCGAATCCTAACAATAGGTTTTTCTAACTGACTTTAACCTGATCACTATAACTCAAAAAACATATCCGCTTTTTCTTTTTTCTCATAGTGCCATTTTGCCTTTTTCCCACTGGGATCAGGGTACCCTATTTGCATGAACGCAACCATTTCGCACTCTTTCATTTCCGGAAAATACTCTTTTTGTTTTTCAGTGTCGAATGATGACACCCAGACACATCCTAATCCCAGATCCGCCGCCGCATACCATACAGATGTTGCCGCGATACTAGCATCAACGATTCCCATATCTTTTTGGTCGCTTTCTCTTATCCAAGCTTCTCCTGGAACAAAACCTATCGCAATAGATAGGGGTGCATTATAATGAAATTTTGTAATTTCCTTCAACTTGTCTAACTTTTCATCGCTTTGAACCACCCAGACACGTATCGGCTGATGATTCTCTGCACTTGGTGCCAGGTGTATGATATCAATCAGCGCTTCAATTTTCTCATCTTCGACTTTTTTCTCTAAAACTTTCTGCAGGAATATCTTTCCTCTGCCAATTTACTAAATTCCATTTTACCCTCCATATAATAAGTATTCCATAGTACTATAAAACGTTGACTTCTCGCTTAATTGCAACTAGAGTTAGTATATCAAGTAGAAACAAATAGACAAGTACGCACATTTTTGTTTCTTTAAATTATATGAAGGGAAAATAACCATGGCGAAAAAGAAACTCGTTTTTGAAAATCCATATGAAGAAAAATGCCCTATCCTTTATGCGATGTCGTTGATAGGGGGCAAGTGGAAAATTCCCATACTATGGCATCTAGCACATTACAAAATACTTCATTATAATGAGCTAAAGCGGCATTTAAATGGTATATCAAACACTGTGCTTACACGATGTCTCCAGGAGTTAGAACAAAATTATATCATTATCCGAAAATCCAAAGGTTCAGTCCCTCCCTCAGTTACATATGAACTTACTGACTCGGGAAAAGAACTAATCCCTGCATTAATTGATCTTTACAACTGGGGCGATATTCATCAATATAAGCTAGTACCCTTAAATAAAGATCAGGCAGAGATATAAACCAATCATAGCAGCAGATAAAATTTGAGGTGGATACAATACATTTCTATCCTTTCCTGTGTTCTTCATTTATATAATGGAGAATTTCACTTTTACCCCCCTCTATCGGGAATCATTATTTTCATTTAAGAATTTCAGTACATGTGTTCCTATGCAGCCGGAAGACTATATCCTGGATAATATGCTTATACTATTAACCCCAGTACTTTTGATCGATCGTCCGATAGCGTATCGCTTCCATAAGATGAGCTGATTTTATCTCTTCGCTTCCTTCTAAGTCCGCTATGGTTCTTGTAAGTTTTAGAATCTTATTAAAGGAACGGGCGGAAAATTTATACTTTTGAAAAGCCGTCTGGATTACCTTTTCCAGCTCTTCTGAAAGAACTACATACTTTCGAATCTGCCTTGAACTCATAAGACCGTTTGTAGAAATATTCTCCTTTTCGAAACGCTTCTTTTGGATATCTCGTGCTTTCTGGACACGCTCTCGAATCGCATCGGAACTTTCTTCCTTGCCTTTATCTGTAAGTTCCGAAAACTTTACCGGCTGAACTTCTACATGAATATCGATCCGATCAAGAATCGGGCGGCTTACTTTATTCAGATATTTTTGAATTTGCCCCGCAGAGCAGTTACACTCGTGGTTCGGATCTCCATTGTAGCCGCAGGGACAGGGATTCATTCCTGCTATAAAGAGAAAATTTGCAGGATAGGTCAAACTTGCTTGGGCTCTTGCGATTGTAATATTCTTTTCTTCTAAGGGCTGTCTTAGCACTTCTATCGTGGATTTGCTGAATTCTGGAAGTTCGTCTAAAAACAATGCTCCGTTATGAGCCAAGGAAATTTCTCCCGGCTTCGGTATTCTTCCTCCCCCGATAATCGAAACACTGGAGGATGTATGATGGGGATCTCTAAAGGGTCTATGTATAATCATTTTCCTTTTTCCAAGCTCCCCGGATACAGAATAGATCTTTGTACATTCGATAGCTTCTTCAAAGGTCATCTTCGGCAGAATGGAAGGCAGTCTCATGGCTGCCATAGTTTTCCCGGAGCCAGGCGGTCCGATCATCAAAAGATTATGTTCTCCTGCCGCTGCAATTTCCATAGCCCTTTTGAGCATAAGCTGCCCTTTAATATCGCTAAAATCGATATCAAAGACTTCCCTGTTTTCAAACTCAAAGAGCCCGTCGGATACAAAAGGCTCGATCTTTCTTTCCCCATTCAGATACTCTACAACTTCCTTTAAATCCTCAACGCAAATCAGTTCAATCCCCTTGACCATAGAGCTTTCTTCTTTGTTTTCTAAAGGAATGATACACTTTTTAAGCCCTAAACTCTGCAGTGAAATAATCATGGGAAGAGCCCCTTCAACTGGAAGGATCCTTCCGTCTAAAGAAAGCTCACCAAGAAAAGCCACCTCTTCTGAAGGCGGCTCGATAATTTCTCCCATAGCAGTAAGGATTGAAACAGCAATGGTCAGGTCCATTTGAGAACCTTCCTTTTTTAGATTTGCCGGTGCAAGATTTATAGTCAGCCTCCCCCTTGGAAAACTATGACCGATGTTTGCAATGGCAGCCCTTACTCTTTCTTTAGACTCTTTAATCGAAGTATCCGGAAGCCCTACCATATTAAAAGACCGAAGTCCCTTTGAGATATCAGCCTCCACTTCGATTTTATATCCTGTTAAGCCCTGGAGCACACAGGTGTTAATCTTAGAATACATTATTTACCTCACTATAAATCTAAAATTCTGATTTCATCTCCTTGGCGAACTTCTCCTTCATGAAGGACTTTAGCAAAGATCCCTTCCGTAGGCATAATGCAGTTTCCTACCTTTTGTTTAATAGCGCATCCTTTATGGCACTCTTTCCCGATCTGAGTGACTTCCATAACAGCAGAGCCCATCGTGAAAACTGTTCCTACCGGCAGTTCAAAGAGTACTAACCCTTCTGTTGTAATATTTTCCGCAAAATCGCCATGCTTTAAGTCGGGAAGACCCATAGCCTTCATTTTATCGATACTTTCTTGAGAAAGAAGGCTGACCTGGCGATGCCATTTTCCGCCGTGGGCATCTCCTTCTATTCCAAAATCCACCTTCAATTTCCCTACTTCTACTGGCGTCTTGATCACACCTTTTCTTTCACTAATGTTCACCTCTAAAACTTTTCCGATCTTGTTAGAATCCGAAGCCTTAAAATGGCCGGATCGTCCGCCCTCTTTTTCAAGAAGTCTTAAAGAGTCGATACGCATTTCTCTGTCTATTGCCTTGCACATGTCATAAATCGTAAGGGCCGCCATAGCACAAGCATTTAAACTTTCCATTTCAATTCCTGTTTTTCCAGTGGTATCTGCACTTGCAAAAATTTCTATCGACTGGTCGTGGATCTCAAAATCAAGATCTACTCCCGTAATTAAAATATTATGGCACATAGGAATATTCTGGCTTGTATTCTTCGCAGCCATAATCCCAGCCACTTGTGCTACAGAAAGCACGTCTCCCTTTGCTATGGAACCTTCTTTTATTTTATCTGCTGTTTCTTTTTTCATGTGAATTGTACAAGCAGCAGTTGCTCTTCTTTTTGTATCTTCTTTTTCTGAGACGTCTACCATTCTAGGAAGTCCCTTTTCGTTAAAATGTGTTAGTTCCATCTATTATCCTCCGATAGTATTCATTTGATCTGGGTTGTAATCTCCATCTTCTAAATGATGAGATTCCGGTTTGTCGAAAATTGCATCCCTTAATAATTGTTCTACATCCTCTCCTTCCCGAAGAGGCTTTAAAAGATCAATTCTCTTTGTTGAGTGAAGGCATAACAAAATGCTTCCTTTGCAGTCGAGTCTTATCCGATTGCAGTTCGCACAGAAGGTGCAGGACACAGGATTGATAAAGCCTATTTCACCCTTGCCTCCGTCGATCTTATAATATTTTGCAGGACTGGATATATCCTTTGGAGGAATGGGAATCAATTTGAATTTCTCGATGATTTCTTCATTCGAAACAAATTGATCTTTATATTTCAGTGCTTCCCCTAAAGGCATCAGTTCTATAAAACGGACTGTAATCTCTTCATCTTTAGTCATTTCAATAAAGTCTTGTACTTCGTCGTAATTGAAATCTCTCATCACCACTACATTAAGCTTAATGGGAAGAAGACCAACCCTTTTCGCCTCTTTCATCCCTTCAAGGACCTTTTCCAAATCCCCGCCTCGTGTATTTTCTTTAAATTTCACAGGATCTAAAGTGTCCAGACTAATGTTGACACGGTCAAGACCTGCTTCTTTTAAAGCCTTCGCTTTTTCTTTTAATAAAATACCGTTGGTTGTCATAGCGATCTGCTCTATACCGATTTCCTTAAGCCCTTTGATCAGTTCAATATTACCCCTTTTAACGAGCGGTTCTCCGCCGGTTAAACGAACTTTCCGTATCCCCAGGTCGTAGAAAATCTTTGCAATTTTCAAATATTCTTCAATTGTCATCACATCTTCGTGATCCACATAATCGATCCCCGTTTCAGGCATACAATATTTGCAGCGAAGATTGCATTTATCTGTTAGAGAAATTCTTAAATAATTGATTTCCCGATTAAACTGATCTTTCATAATTATCACCTAAAGACATTATACCACAAGAAATACAGCGATAGGGTATTAATTGCAACACCCTAATAAGAATAGGAAGTGTGATAGATCAGCTCTTTCTCTTTTCGAAAAATATTTTTATAAGGATCCATAAACTCCTGTTTGAAT
The DNA here is from genome assembly GCF_052116305.1 of Gallicola sp. Sow4_E12. Lineage (NCBI taxonomy): Bacteria > Bacillati > Bacillota > Tissierellia > Tissierellales > Peptoniphilaceae > Gallicola > Gallicola sp. Sow4_E12. The sequence continues at coordinate 54,126 of NZ_JBQKLI010000002.1, forward strand.
TCTAAGACCATACCGCTGTTTTCACCTAATAGTTTGCCAAATACAGACAAATTTTCCTTTACATTATTTTCATAATTAAAGTACATCCCATTCCAATTTGTTTTTGCAAGAAATCGGGTATCTCCTCGGTCTACAGCGATTCCTTCCATATTGATCTCTTCTATTCCAGCAAAAAGAATCCTTTCTCCATCCATAAAAACCGGCCCGCTAATGGGTTTTCCTGATTCCCGAGCCTCTTGCCACAACGCTTCCGGATTTTCAGATTCTTCATATTTTTCCAATAGAGCAAGATAATCCTCTTCATCGATAGTATAGACATTCCCTTCCTGTGAAAAAAGCACAGCTTTGTCTTCAATTCTTGTTAAGCTGTTAAGGGTTATACTAGACAGCAGCTCCTCCATCTCTATAGAATCCATAGCGTGGAAAGGGGTTTCTTCTTCTAAAGCAGGGATTGGCAGATCTCTTGCAAGCAGATGGAAATTAAAAGTTTGTTTTATGCCTTTTCCCTCTATTTTAAAAGAAAGCTGCAGTTCATTGCCGGATATTTTCTTATGAGTTATTATCAAATTATGTACCCCTAACGTCTCATTGCTGTAAGGTGTTGTACCGACTTCTTCCGCTTTATCATTTCCTAACAAATCTTTAAAATATTTCATTTTTATTTCATCTTCTAATAGAAATGCTGCTATGGATTCTCCCTTTAGCCTCTCCTGTTCCATCGATAACTGATGTGTACTGATCCTATTATGAGAGCGTATGGAGACTATCATAAAGGTAATAATCGTAAACAATAGCAGTCCTATAAGTAAAGCAAATATTGAAATATAGCCTTTACGTTTCATTGATCTTATCTCCCACATACACCTCCATGCTATAGCTCCTATTATCTGTCGTTGTTATATTTAGGCGGATCATATGGCGGCTGCTATCGTAATAGCTTCCCTGAAGAGAGGAAATTTCTTCGGCAATAATATTATTTCCTTTGTTGATATCGCCTGCCTCTGTAAACGGTTTATCTGTTTTCAATGTTCTTCTTCTTAGTTTTTCGCGATTTAGGGTATATAAGACAAACTGCCTCTCTTCCTTTGTTTCCCCATAAGGTTTTATCTCTAATATAAATCCCAAATCCTCCCCGGAAGTATGATTTTTATCCTTTACACTATGTATCTTATAAGAACGATTAATTTCCCTTTCGATATAATCCACAGCTCCTCTGCCGTTAAAAAGCAGCTGATCTCTTTGAACTGTAAAATCCATTAAATCAATAGAAAACCCCAACAGCCGAACCAATATCATGATCAGTATAAAACTAATGGAGATCGCCGTTAATACTTCAATCAGGGTAAAGCCTTTAGCGGCGGAGAAAGACTTCAAGTTCCATTCTTTTATTTTCATCATCTACCACCCCGACAGTTAGTTTCTTAAGTCCCTCTATCTCTTCCGTTCGATAATCATAAGAAAAATCTTCATGACTTTCTACTCCTGTTTCAGGATCTCTATTCTCCAGCATATTTCCTTTAACTCTTGCCATCACAGATTTTAAATACAGAATCTGCCGAACCTTTTCATGTGTGTCTTCTTCAAGAGTTAAAGCTCTATTAATATTGGGCAGCGTCAACATAGCAATAAGTCCCAATATAAACAAACCCACTAAAACTTCTGTTAATGTAAATCCTCTTCTCATATTATTTGCTCCAACGAATATAGCCAGTTCCCGGCTGTATAGTTATTTCATACTCTCTATTTTTACCAACAAAAATCAAAGTTTCTCCTCTGTCTGGCGCTCCGCTTTTTAAAAATTCAACCTTGCCAATCGACTTTGCTCTTCTTATATATGTATACTTTTTACCATCTGAAAAATCCTCACTGGATAAAACAACAATGAAATTACCCCCCTCATCCGTAAAATTTACATAGGTTCTTTTACCTGATGAAATTGCTTTGTTTCTGGAAAATCTTAACTGATTAACCATCGTTCTTATCTCAACCTTCTCGGATATTTCTGTAAAGAAATCAAAACGCATAACGGCTACAGATACCAGGATTCCTATTAAAGAAATCACTAAAAGAAGTTCTAATAATGTAAAGCCTTTTTTCATAACCCCCACCCCAAAAAATAATAAATCGGAATATTTAATGGCAGATACAAAATGTAAGCTGCGGTTATTATTGGAACAAGGGGAATTTCATCTTTCCGGTCTCTTCCCGTCATCAAAAGAAACAATCCAACAATCCCCCCTAGTATGGAAAAGAGCAGAAAAAAACCAAATCCTTCTAATAATGTCATATTCATTCCGATTAAGATAAATATTGAGATATCCCCTGTTCCGATATATTTTTCTTTTTGGAGTGTAAAGAAGGATAATAGAAACAGCGATATAAAGACTGCCATTTTTACCCAGCTAACCTCTTTCATTATCCCTTGTAAAACAAAAAGCAGACATAAAATTACCAAATCCTGTAAATAAACTTCTCCTGATGTGTAATCGATCCGAGCCATGGCAACTAAAACACTGATACTAAAAAAATATAGCAGTCCTTCTGCTATTGGATAATAGAGGAATAACAGTACTGCCATAACACCATGAATCATTTCAAAGACTGTATATTCTAGAGGGATTGTACTGCCGCAAAATCTGCATTTCCCTTGTTGAAATACATATCCCAAGACTGGTACCAGCTGCCATCCATAAAGTTTTCTTCCGCAATTATCGCAATGAGAAGGAGGCCACAGGAGAGATTCTCCTGCAATCCTTCTCGATACATAGACATTGAAAAAACTGCCCCAAATAAGTCCAAAAGTAAAAGCGATAAGATAAATCATATTAATCAAGCGCTACTGCCGCTGGAGTAACATTGACTGTACCATCTGCCTCAATTTCCACTGTATAATAATCAGGAGTGACATCGGTTTTATCATTATTTTTTGCTCCTTTTGGCACCTTAATCTCTTCTGGTTTGTCTACATATTCTTTGATCTTTTCCCCTGCTTCTGAACCAGTCACCCATGTTTCTTCCTTGGCTCCTTCATTCGCTATGTAATTCTGTGCTGCGCCTTCTAAAATCCGAACATTAGAATTATGAGCTGTTGTTGCTGATTTTGCTCTCGATTCGTTGTATCTCGGGATGGCAATAGCTGCAAGGATCGCAAGAATAGCTATCACTACGATTAATTCAATAAGCGTAAATCCTCTTTTCTTCCTTTTTAAAACTGCTGCTTTCATATCATAATTTCCTCCTTCATAATATTATCTATATCATCATGAAAAATCATGTTATTTTTAGAAAGAATAGTTGTTAATTAAGTCAAACATCGGTGTGGCGATAGCAATGACGATGTATCCGATCACAACTGCCATCATTATAATCAGCATTGGCTCTAAAATGCTTACAAGGCTTTTTAAAGCATATTCTGTTTCTTTCTCATAAAACACTGCTGTTTCGTCTAATATACCGCCTAGGTCTCCAGTATTTTCCCCTACCCGTATCATAGAGACCAAAATATCCGGAAAGATTTTTTTACCGCTGAACGTCCTCCAAATATCCTCTCCTTCTGCAATCTTCTCTATCATTCCATACAGCTCTTCTTGATAGTGAAGATTTGATATTCCATCCGCTGTAATCTTTAAAGACTCTAAGAAAGGAATCGCGTTTTTATTTAAAATGGACAAGGTTCTAACCATATGGCCTGTTTGGATTTGAATAAGATATTTTGAAATAAATGGGATAAAAAAGATTATTCTATCCGTCTTCTGTCTGTACCTCTTATTTCTCAACAATATCGCTGCAATCATAATCAGCACAGCAAATATCGCTATAAGAAATATACCGTAATGGTTAAAAAACGAACTTATATCTATTAATATCCGTGTTGATATGGGAAGATTATTTCCAGTATCTTCAAATAAATTCACAAATGTAGGCAGTACATTTTGGAATAAAAAAAACAACACTAAAAACAAAGTGCCTAATAAAATAATAGGATAAGCCAATGCTTGGCTTATCTTTTGTTTCATTTCGTATTCTCTTTCATAATAATAAGACAGCTGCTCTAGTACTACAGATAATCTTCCCGTTTCTTCCCCTGCACGAATCATAGAAAGAAATAAAGAGCCCGGTATTTTTTCACCTTGGAACGCAATTGAAAGACTTTCTCCTTCTAATATTTTCTTATGTACATTTGTTAATATCTTTTGCAGCGATTTTAGTTCTTTTTGAGAACTTAGAAGTGCAAGGGCCTCATCTACACTTACTTTCGCCTTTAAGAGCGCCGAAAACTGGCGGAGAAAAATACTGAGCTGTTTTCGATTTATCCCGAAGGAAATTTCTGTGTTCAGAAGTTTTTGAATAGAACTTCTTTGAATATCCATAACCTACTCCATTTCTACCATTAATCTTGCCACTTCCTCTACCGTGGTTCTTCCCTCTAAAACATAATCCATTCCTTTGTCCAACAACGAACGGATACCCTTCTTCTTTCCTAAGGTTCGAAGAGACTTGCTGTCGGTCTTTTCATGAATTAAATCCATAAAATCCTGATCTATAGGAAGGATTTCCATAATCGCTTCCCGTCCTTTATAACCGCCATGACATCTGTCGCAGCCGACAGCTCTATAAACAGACCCTGTTTTCCCGAATTTTTTTAACAACTGCTGTTCTTTTATATTCGGTTCTTCTTGGACTTTACAATAGGGACAGAGCTTTCTTACAAGGCGCTGCGAAATAATACCATTGATACTTGATTTTAATAAGTACGCTTCAATTCCCATATCCAATAGTCGTACAATTGTAGAATAGGAATCGTTTGTGTGCACTGTAGTAAATATTCTATGACCTGTTATCGCCGCTCGAATAGCTATTTGAGCCGTTTCTAAATCTCGAATCTCCCCGACCATAATTATTTCAGGATCCTGCCTTAAAACAGAACGAAGGGTACTGCTAAATGTCAGCCCGATCTCTTCATGAACTTGAATTTGATTAATACCATCCATTTTATACTCTACAGGATTTTCTATTGTTACGATATTAACTTCTTCTTGATTGAGTTCTCTAATAAGTGAATAAAGTGTAGTTGTCTTTCCGCATCCAGTAGGACCTGCTAAAATGACAATGCCATTTTCATATCGCAAAAGTTCTTCTATCTGCCTGCCATCCTCTTTAGTAATTCCTAAATCCTCTATGGATCTTTGAAATTTTATAGGATCGAGAATTCGAATTACAATTTTCTCTCCTGCTATTGCCGGTATGGATGAAACTCTCATGTCGACTTCCCGTCCTTCTATCTCAAAGGTATATCTCCCGTCCTGAGGTAAACGTTTTTCAGCTATATCCATACCGGACAGAATTTTTATTCTAGCGATGATTCCTGAATGATGTTCTTTTTCCATCAAAAGGTGATTATACAATTTGCCATCTATCCGAAAACGGATTCGAAGCCTGTTTTGATACATTTCAAAATGAATATCCGATGCCTGCTGTTCTATCCCTGAGACTATAATGGTCTCTAACAATCCGGGAATATTTAGCGAACTTTCCGCCTTTTCCTCCACAATTTCTCTTTTAGCAAACACAAAATCACCTACTTTTTAAGATAATTCTACAGTTATTTTTTACCCACTTTCTTTAATTATTCACAAGATAAACTGTTTCTAATATTATATCCAAAATAAGGGAAATCAGCAAAACAATATAACGCCTTAATGCTGATTTCCCTCTCATTTCTACTGCCAGCAGACACTGCCGCCTCAGGTATTGGCTGCAGAAGTCAGGAGGAACCATTGAACCATTAGAATAAAAAGGATCATTGCAGCAAGATGATTGTATCCGTCGAAATCTTTTTTATTCCATTTAGAAAAACCGATTACAAGAAGTCCTGAAAAAAGCATCCCCAATACAATCCCCAACACTCCTCGTATTCCCTGCTAATTAACGAAGGGAAGTATCCTCACTATGGAAGGAAAAAAACCAAAACCGCTTAAAATGCATATCCCTATAAAATAGATACGGTCATTTCGAAAGAACAATACTTTTTTCTCAAAGGTCATCAGCCCATACAATACAAAAGCCCCAATTCTAAAAATATTTCCCAGCTCTAATAAAACATTCATATTATTTCCCTTTTAATCCTGCACCGCAAAGGGAGATTAAACATTCACCGATTTCAAATTCTTTCTGATGTTCTAAATAGGCTCCGTATACCGCAGCTGTAGTCGGTTCTGTATAAGTTCCTTTTTGTGCTAAAAGAGACTGTGCTTTGCCGATAATATTCTCGGAAACCGTTAAAAACTGCAGCTGATGCTTTTTCGCATATTTTAAAATCTCTTCCCCTCTTAAAGGAATTCCGATAGCGATCCCTTCTGCTTTTGTTTTTTTAGGAATGATTTTAGCCGGAGCATTCAGCCCTTCTTTTGCAGCCCTTTCAAGAGGATTGCAGCCTTCGCTTTGCACAGCGTAGATTTTCGGCATTTTTTCAATCAAGCTGCTTCTTTTTAAATCTTCTAATCCTTTCATAATCCCTAAAAACAGTGTTCCGTTTCCTACAGGAATCATAATATTGTCTGGAATCCGCTTTAACTGCTCGAAAACTTCATAGATATATGTTTTCGTTCCTTCATAAAAGAAAGGATTATATACATGGCTTGCATAAAAGATCTGTTCCTTTTCTGCTTTTTCCCGAGCCGCTTCTGCGCAATGATCTCTGGAGCCCGGTATGATATCAACTTTTGCTCCATTGCTTTCAATCATTTCTATTTTCTTTGGAGAAGTCCCTTCTGGAACAAAGATATTGCATTGTATACCGGCTTTTGCAGCATAGGCTGCGATACTATTGCCCGCATTACCGCTGCTATCCTGAATCACTTCTTCTATCCCCAACCTTTTGCAATGGGCTATCAAGGCTGCTGCTCCACGATCTTTAAAAGACAATGTCGGCATCATATAGTCCATTTTAAACAAAAGATCCCCGTCTTTTACAATATCCGTCATCCCTTCTCCTAAGGTGATTTCTCTCCACTCTTCTCCTTCTAACGCCATAAACCTATGATATCGAAATTGATTCCATACACTTTGATCTATATCCTCTTTTTTTAGAATAGGCTCATATTCTAATATCCACAACCCGCCGCATTCGCACTGAAAGGATTTTGTACTGACCTTTTTCTCATGTCCGCATTTTCCGCATCTATATTTCATACTTCACCTTACAAAAAAATCTAATGGCTTCCCATTGGATTTAAAAATTTTATTTAGCATCTTCTTTTAAATATTCTTTTGCCCAATCAAGATCTTCTTTAATATAAGCCATATACTTGTTAATCTCGTTAATTAAGCGGTTTTTAGAAGATTCTTCCTCGGAACCTGTCGAATAAATACTGATTTTTCCCCCATCTTCTAATTTGATTTCAAAATAATATTTAGAATATAGATCTTCCTTAACATTTCCTTTGAAAAGTTCCACATTATCTTTTTCTAAAACTTTTTCAAAAGAATAGATTTTACCGTTAAGATCTCTTCTTGACACCATTTCTACTTCCGGTTCTTCGTTATCATTAAGAATATCAAAACAAGTTTGGCTCCAAACTGGAATATTATTATAGTATTCATCCATTTGTTTTTCGATATCAGAAACTACTTCTTCTTTAGAATTACCTTCTGCGCTGATAACGAAACGAGAATATGGATTTACCTCAAAGAAAAATTCATAGTTGAATTTTGAATCAGAATTATCGATATCCGTAAATACTGAAACTGTTCTAATTCTACCATAAGGCACAACTTTTCTGCTGTTCTCTGCAATCATATGTGATCCTGCCATGATACAACACCCCTTCATATAATAATTTATTTTTGTAGATAATTTATCTTACTTCTTACAGTATATCATATGTCAGAAAATTTAAAATGCTCTTTTTACTGTTCCTCTCTTTTAAGACTCTATTGTGATTGACAGGATGTATCTGGGAAATATATAAAATAGATAGAATGGATAAAAAGAATAAGGAGGGCATGATGAAAAAAGCAGCTTTAACGGACTTAATAAAAAGAGAAGATGTAGTGTTTTTCAATTTCGTAGATCATGGAAATCTCTATTCCAGACCGATGACAGTACACGATAATAAGGATGGCACCATTTTCTTATTAACTTCAAGAAATTCTGAACTGTATCTTCTATTACAAACATTAACTATCGTCAATTTGACTTTAACAAAAGAGAATACTTTTCTTGTATTGCAGGGAAAATATACTTGGAGCCAAGACAAAAAACTAATAGACGAGTATTGGGATGAAATGGCAGAACAATTATTAAAATTACCGAAAGATGATTCATCTGTGACTGTGGTTCAGTTTAAAGTCGAAGAATTCCATTACTGGAAAACTCCTACTGAAAAATCAGCAGAATAATACATATTTTTTCATAAAGAAAGAGTCTTAAAAGGCTCTTTCTTTTTTGAATTTCTCTCATGGGTAAACGGTCATAAATTAGGGTATTATTATAACGAATTAGTACTAGAATGATTGAAAGGAGATTTTTATGAAAATAGCAACATGGCAAGAAGTATTAGATTTCTGGTTTGATCCGGAACACATTCCGCTGCAGTTTGAAGAAAACAATGAATTTGACGAAAAAATCAGAGCAAATTTTTTAGACACATGGAAAGCTGCCTCCGAAGGGCTGCTTGTAGAGTGGAGAGAAAATGTAAGAGGGAGATTAGCTGAAATCATTGTACTAGACCAGTTCTCAAGGAATCTGTGGCGAGAGGATATCCGAACTTATACACAGGATAAAATGGCAATCGCTTTAGCTCAAGAGCTGGTAACACATCCCTTGTACGGCGAGTTGGAAATGGAAGAAAAACATTTCGCAGTGCTTCCCTTTATGCATTCCGAGTCCTTGGAGCTCCATGACTGGGCGATGCCTTATTACGAACAAATCGGCGATGAGGATCTCCTATGGTTTGAAAGAAAACACCGTGAAGTATTGGAAAAATTTGGCCGTTACCCTTATCAAAACGATGACCTGGGAAGAGAGTCGACTCCAGAGGAAATCGAAATTCTAAAAGAGAAAAAAGGTCATTTTTACGACAAAGAAAAATAAAGCGCATGAAAGCGCTTTATTTTATTTCCGTTAAATGTTCTTGCTCATAAGAACTTATAAAATGATAGACTACCCTTTGAAGTTTTATTCTAAGCTTAGGATCTTCTATCCTTTCCTCCAACTGAATGTTCTGATACCTTCCATTTATAAGAAAACAGCTTTCTTCTATAATTCCATGCCGCAGATAAAATATTTTCTGCCCCTCTTCTATCTGTATAATTAAAAAATACTCTTTACGGATAAACCTCGAAAATTCATGGACTTCTCTTTCCAGATTTTTTAATGATTGAATTAAATCTCGATAAAAAGCTGCCCTCTCAAAATGAAAGGAAGCGGATGATTCTCTCATTTTGTTTCCTAAAGTCTCTAAAAACAGTTCATACTCGTCCGGATTTTGAAAACAGTCTTTTAGAACTCTCCTCGTCTGTTCTAATTCTATTCCAGAATTTCTTACAGGTATCGGAGAATAAAAGAAAATATAATTTCCATCTTGTTTATGAATCGGATATAAACAAGATAGATCGCTTATAAGCCTCTTTAAACTATGGAAGTTTTTAAGCGGACCTACCGTTTCTTCAGATTTGGTATAACTAATGCTAAGGGGCTCTTTTTTATTCTCAAAAGACAAATACAATCCCCTTCTAGATCTTTTCATCTGACTGTTATAAAAAGGCTGCAGTAAATGTATCTTTCTGCATTCTAAATAACGGGCTTCTAAGTCTGTGTCCGTTCTGGTAATGGCAATATCTTTTATAAAAGGCTGCATATTTTTAGCTTTATGCCATTTCGGATTTTCTAAAAAATAAGAACTGACTCTATTTTTTAGACTGACCGATTTCCCTACATAGATAACCCTCTGAAAAGAATCCAGCATTTCGTAAACTCCGGGACTTTTAGGAAGGTTTTTTAGAATATTTATAATATTTTCATCCATTCTACTCTCCCTTCCAGTACGAATCCTATTTTAAAAAATAGTAGTATAGCACGATATCTTCATACGTACCGTTTTTCATCAAAAACCCTCCGGGTATTTCACCAATCTTTATAAATCCCAAGCTTTCATACAGTGCGTGAGCTGAAGAATTCGTTTTTACAACAGCGTTAAACTGGTGGATTCTGTATCCTAATTCTTTCGCTTGTTTTAAACTATGCTCTACCAATTTCCTGCCGAGACCTTTTCCTCTAGCAGCTTTCGAAACAGCATAGGAAGAGTTCGAAATATGGCCGCACCTTCCAATACTGTTGGGGTGAATAATATAAAGACCTTCAACCTTCCCATTGATTTGCGCAACTGCAGAATAATCCTGTTCTAAAAAGAAACGGCCGTCTTGTAATTCCTCCATTTGAGGAAAGGCAATTCCTTCCTTCACGATTTCATTCCATATCCGGATCATTGAAGGAAGATCTTTTTCTTCCATTTTTCGGATGATAATTTCCACGATTTACTCCTCTCTTAAATCTTTTTTCATCATTCTATGTTCGATTCCCCCATCTAGAAATATATCGCCGTAAGGAGTATATCCCAGCTTTTCGTAAAAAGGAACTGCTGAGAGCTGACCGCCTAGAATGATTTTCTTATATCCTAATTCTAGAGTCTTCTTTTCCATCTCTTCCATCACAAGTTTGCCAAGTCCTGTGCCACGTTTCTCTTTTGCAACTGCAACTCGTCCAAATTTAACCTTCTCTCCGCTTTTTGGAAGAATTCTTCCTGTAGCCGCAGCCTCCTCTCCATCATAAATAGAAAGATGATAGCAATCTTTTTCGAACTCATCCACTTCTTCTTCCGCCGGCACTTTTTGTTCTTTCACAAACACTTCCTTGCGAAGCCGCAGCCCCTCTGCATAACTTTTGCTCTCTAGATCTCTAGTCCAAATAATTTCCATATTCAACCCCATTTCCTATCTTTTCTCTTGTTTTAGCACAATCCCCTAAAACCATAATTCTTAAATCTATTTGTCTCTCAATCAGAAAAACCCGTTCTATTTCATGACTATTTTTTGTTTTTATAAAAATTCATTTTGATATAACAAAAGAAAAGCGGAGCTTTTCAACCACAACTCCCCTCCCCCTCTATCACATTATGAAGCCCTCTTTAAGTCAAGTAGTATTTTGATTTGCACGCAGGTCAGCAGATCGTTCTTCGCCAAATGGAAAAACTCATTTGGAGAACGAGTTGCACCAGACCTACTAAAGTTTTTTCAAAAACACTAGTTAGGTCTAGCTCATGCCGATCATTTCCCAAGAATGGTGTTTTTACATTCTTGGCTAGAAATGATCGGCCACACTTCTTTTAATCCCCCAATTTAACAGGCGGTTTGCTTCGGAGCGATTTATATACATACTGCCCTGTAAAGTCTGTATTTGTCATTTTGTCTTCTTCTGCTAGATCATTAAAATGCCACCATTCAGAGGCTAACGGCGTCAAGCCATGATCTGTACAGTATTTTTGGAGGCGTATAGCATATTCGGTCATCGTAGGTGCCAGTTTCGCATTTTTCCATTCTTCAGAAGAAGATGGTTTTACAGGTTCTGTAAAAACGATCGATCTTGTGCTCAATTCATTAATTGCTGTAGGCATTTGAAAATCCGAGTGTTTTGTCACTTCCAAATATTCGTAGTCTCCGGAATACTCCATTCTTTGATCCTTGATTAATGCTAAAGACAAATCAATGGCATAACCATACTGATGATTCGATACACCTCTTCCCGCAAACCAATCCATAGACCAAGGCGGCGATTCAATGCCTGCCAGCACTTCTTCATCATTATAAGCTAAATTTTCAAGTCCATCTACCATAACTTCCTGAGCACTTAACGGCCGATATCCTTCGTAGACCACTAAAGTTTCTCCATTCTCCAACGCTTCCTGCTGGATATTATGGATTTTCTTTGCTGTCCCGTATAGGACTGGAAGGATAAATCTTTCCTGAGAAAAGCGTTCATTATAATCTGTTCCAGGGTATATTAATTGACCTGTAACACCTGGGATATCTTTTCTTGACGAACGATCTTTGGAAGCGTAAGTATTGATTCCATCATAGACGATAGAAGGAACTACATCCGGGAGATTGATCATGCAATAAGAAGATTCTACATAGCCTTCCTGCTGTTCGTACCGAATCTTCCACCAGCCTTCTATTTCTTCAACTATTTCAAAAGGCTTTCCTCCTGGAATAGTACCAAGTATGTCTGCTTCCAATTCCGGTTCTATGAAAAGTTCCCTTGGAATAGTCGTAAATCCCGTTGATCCTTTTACAGGCAGTTCGAATTTCCCTTCATAACGAATATATTCTTTTTTGTTTTCTTCCGGCTGAACTTCCTTCGGCTGCTCTTCTTTTTGAATCGGAGTTTCCTGCTTTGTTATATTCTTTTCTCCGCAAGCACTAAAGATAAGAGCCATCGCCAGAATTAATACTATTCTTTTTATTATCATACTAACACCTGTCTTATTTAAATGGATTATATTTTGTTGCCTTCGTGACAGTAGCGTTTTTAACTGCTCCTGCGAAGGATTTTATAATCGTTACTGAATTTGTGCGGATAATTCCTCCCAACATCCCTGCAGCCTGCAAAGATGAGGTTCTTCTTAAAAACTTTCTAGATGGATTCGTCATAGCTGTTAAATACTTCCGCGTTACAATCCCTACCCTTAACGTCAATAAAGCATTTACAGATCCTTCCATTAACGAATTCACTACTAAATTCGTTATCTGAACAGACCCTGGAATAAGAGAAAGGACACTTCCTCAAATGATCGATGCAACTAGAGGCTCTATTTGTTCTTCTATAATATCAAAATCTTCTATACTTCGGGCAATAAATATCACTCCGGCTACTCTCGTATATAAAAATATCATTCGTGCAATACTCGGACGCCCTTCATAAATACGAGTAATCGTCCACATCATTTTCATCAGTGTCGCCAGTATAACAACACCGTCGAGGACTCCGTTTTGAGAGATCGCCGTTGTTAAAAATACTGCATTTCCATTTTGTGCAATCACCGAATCGCTGTATTCTTCCAATACATCATAAGCCCGCATAATTTCTTCTGTGCTGATTTCTCCTGACCACTTGAAACCTTCTTGTTTTAAGATTCTATTTCTCTGCAGACGATCATAGACATCCACTACGTACTTTTTATACTCTTCATCCTTCGGATTTTCCGGAAGTTCCAAGACTTTTGGATAACGGAAAAAACTCACAAGAGAAAGTGTAATTGTACCGGCAATAATAAAAGCAATCACTGCAATAAGGACTGCTGCAAAGTTTTCACTAAAGCCAGCAACATTCCTATAAAGCTCTGCAAACTGATTGAACACAAATACAATAAATATTATGATCAAACTAAGACTGATTAGAACAAGAATATTACGAAAGTTCTTTTTCCACTGATTCATTTCTAAGCTCCTTTTAGATAATAAACATCATTAATATTGCCGACAGAGAATTTCTGAATATATGTCCTGCTGTAGATGAGAACAATCCTCCATTGTCTTTTAAATATAAATACACAAAACCCGCTGCCATGGGAAGATATACCACGATTTCTTTCAGATTCGCAAACATTACATGAACCCAAGCGAAGAGTAGGATGGAAATTATAGACATAACAGTCTTATTAATCTTCCTGCCCACCTTTCCAATCAATATTTCTCGATAGATACATTCCTCTGTGATGGGTCCGGCTATCCCAACAGAAAGAATAAAGAGAAGATTTGGCACTTTTTTAAAGGCTGTTGTAACAAGATCCTGATTTTGAGCCGACTGGATTTTGAATATATTTACTAGCACTGCTCCGACAACAATCGTTCCGATATAAACTGCCGCCTGTCGAACGAAAAACTTCCCTTTGTTCTTAAAAGATTCCAGAAAAGAGTCTTTGTACTCCTTTCTAAAAACTACAACTCCTATTATCGCTAAAAGGATATAGTTCAATAATGGAATCATATTCGAACTTATTCCGAAGGACTCCGGCAGCGATGTCCATAAAAATCCGATCGGAGTAAAAATCAGCACGATATATAATAAAAAATAAACCATCTTAAATATCATAACAACCTCTTAAAATTACATTTCTTCTTTTAAATTTCTCTCTACACAAGAATAAAAATCCTTCTCCATATTTTCGTTCTCTTTTACTATTTTTCCCTGTACCATAGAGGAAGATCCTCCTCCCCGCAGATTTTCTTTCATTTCCTCAAAGATACCCTTCGCCTGTTCTTTCCTCGATGCAATTAAGAACTGATCTTTATTTAAATGCAAAAACAGATTTCGGCATTTAGATAAAAGCTCATTCGCTATCACTCTCCCGTCTTCCATATCCGCATCAAGTTTTAAATAAAGATTTTCCTGTTTCTCGATCTTTTCCGATACAGCTAGTATTTTCTCTTTTTTCAATACTTTTATTTCATTTAAGAGAGTCTCTTTGTCTTTTTCGGTCTTTTCTAAACGATCTATGACATCTCCCATAGAACAGGAATATTTTCTCCCGATCTCTTCAACGATATCACTAGCTGAAACAGAATATTTCACAGCAGCCATCCCCGCCTTTAAAGTACAGCGTATCCCTTTTTTATAGCGTTCATAAGATATCAGTTTGATATATCCGATCTCGCCGCTGGATCCCACATGGGTTCCACAGCAGGCACAGCTGTCTACCTCCGGTATTGCAGTAATTCGAATGGGTCCGTCGATCTCTTTTTTGCTCCGATAGTCAATCTTTTCAATTTCTTCTTGGGAAGGATAAGAAGAATCAATCGGAATATTTTTTTGAATGACTGTATTTACAAGTATTTCAATCTCTTGAAGCTTTTCCCTGCTTAATTCAATATCATAGTCGCAGGTAAAATAGTCTTTGCCGATATGAAAGCCGGTATTATTAGCTTTATAATATTTAGAAAGCAGTCCCGAGAAAATATGCTCCCCGCTATGAGACTGCATATTTTGAAATCTTTTATCCCAGTCAATAAACTGTTCCGCCTCAAGACCTATACGAAGATGCTCTCCCTTCTCAACGGTATGCCAAATCTTTCCCTCTTCTTCTTGCGCATCTATGATTTCGACCCTTTCATCTCCTGCTAAGATATACCCGGTATCAGAAGGCTGACCGCCTCCTTCCGGATAAAAAACCGTTTTATCAAAAAGCAGTTCTATTTTGTCTTTATAACGAATATCTATTATCTTTGCTTTTAGATTCTTTAAATATGAATTATGTTCGTATACTGCTTGGGTTTCCACTCAATGGTCTCCTTTGTATTTCTTTCTACTAGTATACCATTTACCTTGACTTAAATATAAATTCCGATAAACTAAACTTTAGACAAAGGAGCATACTATGAAGGAATTTCTATTTATTATCAGCACAAAGGCAGGTTCCAGCAGCCACAAATTACATGAACAGATCCAACGAGAAATGCAGCTCCAAAAAATTTCTTTTTTAATCCGGGAAACAAAACACAAAAACCACGCACAAGAACTTGCAAGAGACTTTTCCTGTCAAAAAGAAGACTCTGGTGTTGTAATTGTCTGCGGCGGAGACGGTACTTTAAATGAAGCTGCAAATGCACTAGCAGGAACAAAGACCGCTATGGGCGTTCTTCCAACTGGGACTGCGAACGACTTCAGCAAGACCCTGTATAAAGATAGAGAGATCGAAGAAATTTTGAAAAATTTTCACAAAGGTTTCTTTTCTCCCATTGATTTGATAGAAACAAAACTTTCCGATCACAAAAGCCGCTACTGCTTAAATGTACTTTCCTTTGGTTTTGACACAATTATATTAAAGGAAGCCTATAAGCTTCTCGAAGAACATCCAAAGCTGAAGACAAAGGCTTATTACGCAGCTATTCTCAAAAGTATTCTGAAGATAAACTCTTATCCCTATGAAATTTACTCTTATTTTAATGAAAAAATATTTCATCGAAATTCTGAATATATATTAGGCGCTATTTGCAACGGAAGTTTTTACGGTAATGGTTTTAACCCGAATCCGAAAGGCAGATTAAACGATGGAACCGCTTTTCTCGTTTTATTAGAGAATATTTCAAAATACAAAATCCCAAGACTTATCTTGAAATATAAAAAAGGCAGCCATCTCCAGTCCAAAGATATCCTCACTCAGTTAACACAAAAAGGAATGATAACCTCTCCTGAAAATATACTCTGCAATATCGATGGAGAAATTTTTAATACTCGTAAGATCGAATGGTCTGTCGAAAAAAACGCCTTAAACTTTTTCCATCTAGAAAACCATCATTTGAACTAAGTTTGAAAAGCAGAAGTTTTTTCGTCAGAAACATAATTTTCTTTAAACACAAAAAAGGAAAGTGGTATTTCTCCACTTTCCTTTTTTCATCTTCACTCTTCGCTTTTTTCATTAACCTCTTGCAGCTTCTTTCATCTTAAAAGCCATATCGTAAACCCTCTCTAGGATAGAATTATCTTCGATTCCCTTTTCTATCTGCTCCACTAAGGCTGATCCGACAATCACTCCATCGCATAAATTCTTTAATTCCCGAATCTGATCCTCACTAGAAATACCAAAGCCGATTGCCAAAGGAAGATCTGTCGCCTTTCGAACATTTTTCATCATTTCCCCAAGGTTGTTGTCAAAACTATTTCTTTTCCCTGTCACACCATTAGAAGAAATACAGTATACAAATCCGCTTCCGCAGGAAACCACCTCGCTGACACGTCCTTTGGAAGCTAATGAGGCAAGAGGGATTAAGTCTACAGGATATTCTTCCATAAGATCTAAAAGCTCTCTCCTCTCCTCCACAGGAAGATCTGGAATAATCAGTCCGTCTACACCTGTTTCTCTGCATCTTTCCAAAAGACTTTCTAATCCAAACTGAAGAACTGTATTAATATAGATTAAAAACACTAGAGGAATATCCGTCTCTTTGCGTATTTCCTCTACGGTTTTAAAGATTTTTTCAAGATTTGTTCCATTTTCAAGGGATCTTCCTGCAGCCTTTTGAATAATCGGTCCGTCGGCCAAAGGATCAGAGAAAGGAATTCCCAGCTCAACAATATCTGCTCCCGCTTTTTCCAATGCTAGAACGATCTCTTTCGTCTTCTCTAAATTCGGATCCCCTGCAGTAATATAGGGTATAAATACATTTTCACCTTTATCGATCGAATTAAAACATTTTGAAATTCGTGTTTCCTTAACAGTTGCTAACATCCAGTTCTCCTTTCTCTACAAGTTCTGTGATCGTGATCATATCTTTATCTCCTCTTCCAGACAAATTCACAACGATGATATCCTCTTTTTTTGTCTTTGGTGCAAGTTTTCTTAAATAAGCGATCGCATGAGAGCTTTCAAGTGCTGGAATAATTCCCTCCGTCTTCGTTAAATAAACAAAAGCATCTAAGGCTTCCTTATCCGTAACACTTGTATAGTCTCCTCTTTTTGTTTTATGGAAATATGCATGTTCCGGTCCCACCCCCGGATAATCTAATCCTGCAGATACTGAGTGAACAGGCAGTATCTGTCCATCTTCATCTTGCAGAAGATAAGTCATCATCCCATGCAGCACACCTTCAGATCCTTTTGTTAAGGTTGCAGAATGGTATGGAGTATCGATGCCCTTGCCTCCTGCCTCTACACCAAATATCTTAATCGATTCATCTTCTTTGAAAGGATAAAAAAGTCCCATCGCATTGCTTCCTCCACCTACGCAGGCGATTAAATGAGTAGGAAGCTTCCCTTCGGTTTCTATTATCTGTTCCTTTACCTCATCTCCTATAATTCTTTGAAAATCTCTTACCATCGTAGGATAAGGATGAGGTCCAACTACTGACCCGATCATATAAAATGTATCTTCTACATTTGCAACCCAGTCTCTTATTGCTTCGTTTGTTGCATCTTTTAACGTTGCTGTTCCAGAGGTAACAGGATGAACCGTAGCTCCTAAAAGCTCCATTTTGAAAACATTTAAAGATTGTCTTATTGTATCTTCATAGCCCATATACACTTCGCATTCCAGTCCAAGCATTGCACAAACAGTTGCAGCAGCTACACCATGCTGTCCTGCTCCCGTTTCGGCGATCAGTCTTTTCTTGCCCATCTTTTTTGCTAAAAGACCCTGTCCGATGGCGTTGTTGATTTTATGAGCCCCAGTATGATTTAAATCTTCCCTTTTAAGGTAGATCTTTCCGCCGCCTAAATCCTTTGTAAGATTTTCTGCAAAATATAAAGGACTGGGCCTTCCTGTATACTGCTGGCAATAGTACTTGTATTCCTTTAAAAACTCTTCGTCCTTCATAGATGCTTTGTAGACCTCTTCTAATTCAGTCAATGCGTTCATTAATGTCTCTGGTACAAACTGTCCTCCAAAAGGTCCAAAATCCCGTTCTTTTTCCATTAGATCTATTTTCATGCTCTCACCTTTCTGATAAACTCTTTTATCTTTTGATAATCCTTACATCCATTTGTTTCAACACCGCTGCTGACATCAACAATATCCGGTTTTGTTCTTCGGATCCCTTCTTGAACATTTTCGCTGTTAAGTCCTCCAGCTAGGATAAAAGTCCTAGGGATTTCTTTGTTTTCTAAAATTTCCCAGTTAAACTTTTTCCCGCTTCCTCCGGCAACCCTTTTTACAAAACTATCTAAAAGATAACCTTCTGTACTATAGTTTTCTAACATTTCCAGCGAACTTTCGTCTTCAACCAGAAAACTTTTCCAGATCTCTTGAATAAAACTATTACAGTATTGTTGACTTTCCGATCCGTGAAACTGGAGGATGTCTAGACTGCAGTCCTGAGCAATATTATGAACTTCCTCCAAGTCCTGATCTAGAAATACACCTACTTTTTTTATCTTCGAATCAAGACTTTTTATGAGTTCTTCTGCTTTTTCTTTGCTGACTTTTCTTCTGCTTTCACAAAACACAAACCCCGCATATTCCGGCATCAACTCGTTTACCATTTCGATGTCTTCAGCGCTTTGCAGTCCGCAGATTTTAATTTTCGTTTTCATATCCCCGCAGTTCCTTCATTTTTTCTGTAATAGAGTCTGCCCTCATAAGACTTTCTCCTATAAGTACTCCCCTTACGCCTATCTCTTCTAAATATTTCATATCTTCTCTGGTATAAATTCCGCTTTCGCTAATAATAAGCTGGTCTTTTGGAAGGAGCTTCTTTATTCTTTCTGTGTTTTTTATACTCGTTTCAAAAGTCTTTAAGTTTCGATTGTTGATCCCTATAATATCTGCTTCTGCCTTCAATGCCTTCTCTATCTCTTCCTCTTCATGGATCTCTACTAAAGTCTGAAGGCCTACTTTATGGGCTAAAGTACTGAATTCTATAATTTCTTCTTCCTTTAATATCGCTGCGATTAAAAGAATGATATCTGCATTTAAAACTTTCGATTCTACGATCTGATAAGGATCGATGATGAAATCTTTTCTCAATACGGGAATAGACGTATTCTTTTTGATTTCTTTAAGATATTCTTTTTTTCCTAAAAAGAACTCTTCTTCTGTTAACACAGAGATCGCTGCCGCATTGTTTTTTTCATATTCTTTTGCGATGTCAAGAGGATGGAAGTCTTCTCGAATGAGTCCTTTTGAAGGAGAAGCTTTTTTCACTTCTGCTATAATGCCAATTTCGCCTTGCAGAAATCGGCTTTTGATATCTCGGCATTTTTCTTCGGGATTGATCTGCTGATACAACTCTTCTATGGAAACCTCTGCCTTCTCTTTTTCAAGGATTTTTTTCTTAGATTCTAATATATTCTCTAAAAACAATGTTTTCCTCCTGTGTTAAAGCGATCAGTTCCTTTAGTCTTTCAAAAGCCTTGCCACTGTCGATCATTTCTTTTGCGATTTGAATTCCTTCTTCTATAGAGTCTGCTTTCTTCCCAACATAGATCGCTGCTCCTGCATTAAAAAACACAATATCTCGTTTTGGCCCCTTTTCTCCTTGAAGAATGCTTTTTAAAATTTCTGCATTTTCCTCTGCATCTCCCCCTACAAGATCTTGTGAAAGAGCTCTATCCATACTAAACTGTTCCGGTTCTATAAAATAAGTCTTGATCTTACCCTCTTTTAATTCGCTTACTTTTGTCTGGTCGGTAATGGTAATCTCATCTAGTCCATCCATTCCGTGAACTACTACAGCGCGTTCTGTGCCAAGATTTTTAAGAACCTCTGCAAGTGTTTCTGTCATATTCTCATCAAAAACTCCCAGCACTTGTCCTTTTACTTTCCCCGGATTAATAAGAGGTCCCAATATATTAAAGATCGTTCGAACGCCTAATTCTTTTCTCGCTCCTTGTGCATGCTTCATCGCCGGGTTAAAATCTGGAGCAAACATAAAACCAATATTTAAGCGTTCCACGCATTTTTTTACTTCTTCTGGGCTTAAATGGATATTTACACCTAGTGCTTCCAACACATCTGCACTTCCGCGGCTGCTGGATACGCTTCTTCCTCCATGTTTAAAAACCTTGACCCCTGCCGCTGCTGCCACAAAAGAAACTGTTGTAGAAATATTAAAAGTATGGGCACAGTCTCCCCCTGTTCCGCAGGTATCTATTCCATAATCCTCTAAAATTCCAAGATCTCTTGACTTTATTCTTAAGAGCTTTGCGCTTCCAGTGATTTCATCTACCGTTTCCCCTTTTGTACGAAGGGCCATCAGAAGTCCTCCGATTTGAGCCTGGGAAGCTTTGCCTTCCATAATATCGTTCATAGCGTAAATCATTTCGTCTTCAGATAAATTTACATTTTTACTTGCTTTTTCAACAGCTGTTTTTAACATAACTTCCTCCTATACTTGGCTCAATAGAGCTTCTTTTGTTTTTAATATTTCAACCAGTGCCTGAGCTTTCGATACGGTTTCATAATATTCTTTTTCTGGTTGAGAATCTTCTACAATCCCCGCACCCGCTTGTACATACGCTTTGTTTTTATCAAACACGATTGTTCGAATGGCTATCGCCATATCTAAATTTCCGTTAAATCCGATATATCCTACCGCTCCAGCATAGACTCCTCTTTTTTTATTTTCTAATTCTTCTATGATTTCAAGAGCTCTTTTCTTCGGTGCACCACTCACAGTTCCTGCTGGAAGGCAGGCTATCAATGCATCTATAACATTCAGTTCTTCCTTGATTTCGCTTTTTACATGGGACACGATATGCATGACATGGGAATATTTTTTTATCTTTTTCAATTCCGTAATATGAATGCTTCCTTCTTTTGAAATTCTTCCTAGATCTTCTTGCGCAAGATCAACAAGCATCATATGCTCTTTCAGCTCTTTCGGGTCGGATAATAGATCCTTTATTCTTTCTTCGTCGATCTCCTTTGATTCTCCTCGAGGTCTTGTTCCTGCTATAGGACAAGTTTCAACTTCCCCATTTGTTGCTTTAACGAGTATTTCAGGAGAAGATCCGGCAATTTTATATTCCTCAAAATCCAGATAATACATATAAGGAGAAGGATTCAAACTTCTCAGCTCTCTATAGGTTTCAAAAGGCTTCTTAGATGTCTCGACTTCAAATCTCTGGGAAAGAACAACTTGATCGATCTCTCCTTTTTTTATATATTCTTTTGCTTTTGTAACATTATCCATAAACTCTTCTTTAGACACATTGCTTTTCATAGTGAAAAAGGAATCTTCATTCTTGATTTCTTCTTTTGCAGTATTTTCTCTGATTTCCTTTTCCAAGTCTTCTATTTTTAAAAGCCCTTCTTCATAACTTTCCTTATCTGCATCCACATTTACAACTAAAATGATCTTTTGATGAAAATGATCGTATACAACTACTTCTTTCGTTAGCAAGAGATGTACTTCTGGAAGATCCATATCCTCTTCGTTTTCGAAAACAAGATTTTCATACTGGCTTAAGATATCGTAACCGATATAGCCTACAGCTCCGCCTAAGAAATCTGGAAGTTCCGAATTGTTTGGATACTGATATTTCTTTAAAATTTTCTGAGTCTTTTCTAAAACTTTTCCCTTAAACTTTTTCTGTATTCCATTTTCTTCTATAAGGATCTCCTCTCCTCTGCTTTCGATTCTTAAGAACGGATCTCTTCCAATAAAGGAGTATCTTGCTCCTTCGCCGCTTTCTAAAAGATAGCTTTTTTCTCGGGAAATTTTTTGGAACAGTGTTATCGGCGTTTCTGTATCGCCTCTGATTTCTTTTACAATTGGAACTGCCTTTGCATTCTTTATTATTTGATCAAATACTTCTTTACTTGGTGAGATCATTTCTTTCTCCTTATTTAAAATAAAAAAAAACACTTCATCCCTATAAAGGGACGAAGTGTTATCCGCGTTGCCACCCATTTTAGATGATTTTTACAGTTTATGAATGTTTTAGGGCAATAAAAAAAGCACTTCTCCCTATAGGACGAAATACCTTATCTCGCGTTGCCACCCATTTTAGACTGTAAAAACAATCTCTCTTTATCAGGTACGGAAAAATCTTTCTGATTTTCGATACCCTGTCTTTGTAACGTAAGACTTACGGCTAGTGGTACTCTCCAAAGATTTCACACCACTTCTCATAGATCCATTCAGCAAACACTCCATGTCAAGATTCCACCATCCTCGACTCTCTATAACTTTATGCTTTACCTACTCGTTCTATTCCTAGAATTTATTGGTTTCATATTCAATTGACTTAAGTATAGACATGTTTTTCTATTTTGTCAAATGTTTTTATAAAATTATCCGAAGAAATATTGAATAATAGAACTGCTCCTTCATAAAGCCTTGTCCTTTAGCCTTTTGTTTCATTTCCACTCAAAAAACCATAATTTTCATGTTGTAATAAAATTTACTATTGTAACGTGAAAAAGAAAGGAAGAGTACTATGCTTTTATTATACAACGGAAAAATATCTACTTTGGATCCGAATAACAGTGAATTTTCAGCTATTGGTATCGAAAATGGAAGAATTCTTTTTCTTGGAAGTGACGAGGAAGGGTTGAAAAAAAATTGCTCTAACAAAATCGACCTTCAAGGCAAACGAGTTCTTCCCGGCTTTATCGACAGCCATATGCATTTAATTCATTATGCTTTTTTCAGTACAAATCTAGTATTATTTGGACAAAATTCTATCAAAGACATACAGGAAATGGTTCAGAAAAAAATTCAAGAAAAGAAATCTTATATATTGGGAATGGGATGGAATCAAGCTTATTTAGAAGAAAAAAGAATGATTACAAAAGATGATCTTGATACAGTATCAACAGAGATTCCCATTTGTCTTCTTCGTTCCTGCGGCCATATCGCCTCTATGAACACAAAAGCTTTAGAGATGGTTAAAACAAAAGGATATCATCCTGATTATGAACCTCTTATCGACTGGGATAAAGGTATTTTGCGCGAAGAAGCGAACAAGCTTTATATGAGCATTTTACCTGATTTTACAACAGAAGATATCGAAGAGCTGATCCGCTACAGCGTATCTCATCTTCATAAAGCAGGGATCACTTCTATCCATTCTGATGACTTTCAGACTCTGCCCTGCGATTTCGAGGAGATTATAAAAGCTTATCGTTCTTTAGAAGAAAAAGATGAACTAAATATACGAGTCCATGAGCAGTGTTTGTTTTTATATGACAAAGAATTCAAAAGATTTATAGATGCAGGTTATTCTACCGATAAAGATGGAGATTCCCTCTTTAGGCTGGGACCTCGCAAACTCCTTCAAGATGGATCCCTAGGCGCAAGAACCGCCGCTATGAGAGAACCTTACAGCGATAAAGACACCTTAGGGATATTACTTTTGATCAAAAAACCTTAGACCATTACGTACAAGAAGCCGCTGACAATAACATGAGTGTGGCGATTCACGGCATCGGCGACAAAGCTATAGAGATGGGCATTGAAGCATTGAGAAAACTCTGGTAGATGACCCAAAAAACACTATAAGAAACAGTATTGTCCATTCTCAGATCACTCCCGCAGATTTAATCAAGCGTATGGCAAAATCTAATATCCTTGCCCTTATCCAGCCAAACTTTATCGAAGACGATATGAATGTGGTGTATGAAAGACTTGGAAAAGAAAGGGCGGAAAGTGCCTATTGCTGGAAAAGCATGCTGGAAGCGGGCGTTCCTCTAAGCGGAGGTTCCGACTCGCCTGTTACTGATTTACTATTATGAAAAATATTTATGCTGCAGTGACAAGAAAAAATTTAGCCGAGACAAAAGAATATCTCCCTGAAGAAGGTCTGGATATCGATACTGCTATACGGCTCTTTACGCAGATGGGCGCTTATCCTTCCTTTGACGAAAACAAAAAGGGAACGTTGGAAACCGGGAAATTTGCTGATCTCGTTGTACTGGAAGAAGATCCCTACACCACAGAAAAAGAACATTTAAAAGATATTGAAATCGCTATGACGATCTGCAATGGTAAAATAGTATACGAAAACAAGGAGGAATCCTATGGATAAAAGAAAATCAATCGGTTATGAAGGCATAATAGCAGGCTTTGCCCTGTTCGCTACCTTTTTCGGCGCGGGAAATCTAATTTTTCCGCCGGATATCGGACTCCATACAGGAAATCAATGGGTTCTAGGTTCTCTAGGACTCTTGGCTACTGGAATTATCCTTCCCATTCTCTCTATTATTGCTATCAGCAATACGGGAAACAGCTCTAAAACGTTGATGGACCATGTAAGCCCCTGGTATTATACTGTTTTTTATCTGCTTACGACTACACTCATCGGTATGGGTTCTATAATGCCCCGTGTAGCGGCAACCACTCATGAAATCGGGATCTCTACCGTCTTTCCGAATGTACCTATCGCAGTCACTGTAGTCATTTTCTTTATCTTGATCTACATATTTACAAGCGATCAGCATCATATCGTAGACCGGGTAGGAAAATACTTAACACCCGTGTTGCTGTTGTTTCTATTGGCCATTATTTTAAAAACATTTATAAGCCCTATTGGAACGCCTCAGGCTACGGGTAATGAGCATCCCTTCACTTCTTCTATGCTCACAGGCTACTTAACAGGAGATTTAACCACTGGAATTATTACGGCAAATATCTTTCTGGCAAACTTTGCTTATAAAGGATTTAATCGAAAAGAGCTTAAAAAGGGAATCTTTATCGCCTCGATCGTTTCTGTTGTCGGTCTTTTTATTATCTATGGCGGATTAGTCTATCTAGGAGCTACCGGCACAGACATCGTTCAAGGTGAAGTGGGAAAAGCGGAACTATTAGTTTAGCTTGTAAGAGAAAGTCTTGGAACATTAGGACTTACTATATTGGCAGTTCCCGTTTCCTTGGCTTGTTTAACAACAGGGATCGGAATATCTGCTACCGTTGCAGCCTTCTTAGCTGATTTTACAAAAGACAAAATCTCTTACAAAATGTGGCTGATCATTATTTGTATCGTCGGAACGCTTTTAGGAGTCAGCGGTGTAGACCGCCTAGTCGATTACGTAACACCGTTGTTTCTAGTGATCTACCCGATGTGTATCGTAATGACTTTCTTAGGACTGATAAACCATATCCTTCCAAATGACGGAGCGTATAAAGGCGGCGTTTTAATGGCTTTCCTCTTCAGCCTTGGAGATGCTATCTTAAGCACAGGAATTCAATCTTCTTTCCTTGCAAAAATCAACTCTTTGCTTCCGCTGTCAAGTATCGGTTTCGGCTGGCTTGTTCCTACAATCATCGGAATGATCGCAGGACTGATTATCTTTAGAGGAACCGAAAAAGTAGAAGAAGATGTTCTGTCTACTGAACATGTGGGGTTTGATACGGAATAAAATTTATAGCAGTACCTTAAACAGCTGGAATCTAGGCTTTTCTTCCTTGTTTTCAGCTGTTTTTTTATTCAATTTTTTTCTTTTATCCATCCCTGTTCCAGCCAGTATCTGCTGTCTAAAGATAGTTCTTTTTCTTTTTTTATATTATTGTTCCTCAATGTTTTTCCAAGTCGGAACAATATCTTTCCTTTTTTTCCCTGTTTTGGTGCTCTCGGTTTCTTGCAATACTCGGAAAACTTTTTTGTTCTTAATAGTATTTTATTTTTTCTTTCCTCTGACAATTCTTCCCAGATTATCCCTTCTATTAAACCAAATCCTAGTTTCCGAATATTGGAATTCCCCATCCAATTCATAGAAGTTTCTACCTCTTTTCGCGCTGCTCCATTTTGTGCTCCTATACTTTGTGTTATAATCGCTATTTCTTTGTTGAAAAAATCTTTATTCGGACGATGAATAACCCAATTATAGCAAAGATGATCTAATAAAGCTTTTACTTGTGCTGGTGCCCTTAGAGCGTATACTGGGTAAAGAAAAACAATAAGATCGCTTTCTACCATTTTCTTCCATATCAACGATACCTTTTCAAAATTGGGACAATATTCTTCCCCTTTTAAAAAACAATTTTTGCATCCGATACAAAAATCCGGCTGGTCTTTTGGCAGAACAAATTCAAATACATCATTTTCATTTCTCAGCTCTTCTAAAAAACTTTCTTTTATCTGAAAGGTACAACCCTTTATCTCTGTGCCATTAATAACAGTAATTCTCATTTCATCCTCCTTTCTAATCTCTTGCCTTTTTGTTATTCATACCCTTATTTCATATTTTCTCCAAAACAAAAACTGCGGAGAACAATCCCCGCAGTTTACTATTAATATGCTTTTTTTACAATATTATAATAGGTTCTTGAAGTAGCTTTATACACTAGAAAATAAAATAATGTAAAGGCTGCAAACGCCCCTATTACACAGTAGAGAAACAGTTGTTTGTTTGTCATATTCGCAAGAGCCAATAGCTTCGTCAAAATCGGAAAGGCAAAAGCTGTATGGATTCCCGCCATAATAATAGGAAATAAAAACACTACTCGAATTTGAGTCTTTATGGTTTCTTTAATTTCCTCGTCATTCATTCCTACTTTTTCCAGAATTTGAAATCTCTTTTGATCTTCTAGGCCTTCTGTCAGCTGTTTATAGTAAATAGACAGAGAAGTTGCCATTAAGAAAATAAGTGCCAGAAATATTCCCGTAAAGAAAATCCCGCCATATAATACTTTAAAGTCTTCTCGTTCCGTTTCAAGAGTATCGAGTTTGATATTTCCCTTTTCGATTTCCTCCCTAAGACTCGTTCTGATCTTAAGAGTTTCTTCCATTTTCTCGCCTGCTGGAGAATCTAAATTAAAAAACTCATTGTATTCGATCTTATTGACACCAATATTTATTTGATCTTTAATCTTATACAAATCCTCTATTTTCGGAACGACTAAGAACACAGAGCCCATAGCTGGAAAATCATTCATCTCTTGAAGCTCAATCCTTCTAGAATCATTTTTTACAGAGTATTGTAAATCTCCAATCTCGAAACTGCTAATCGGATCTTTACTTCCAAACTGAATCGCTTCGGATTCTTTTAACTCCAATGGCCGGTCTAAATACTTATTCGCATCTTCTTGAGGAACTATAAGAATTCCTATTGTACTATCATCCATGACATTTTGTCTTAGAATTTCTTCTTCTCCCGAAATCAGCCTATTTCCTTCTATAGATCCCAAAACGGATAAATTCGAGAACGATACATTGTCCTTTGTTCTTATATCATCCCCTTCCAACACATTCTCTTTCATAGACTTGAGCTGTTCTGGAATTTCTGGAGAATATTCTGAAGTTATCATAATATCTCTAGAATACCTTGTTCTTAAAATATCTTCTCCTCCTGCATATAATGAGACTCCAGAGGAAATCAGAATAAGGGCTGCTGTAGCAAAGATGCAGATACTGGCAAGACCTGCAGCATTTTGCTTCATCCGATAAATCAAACCGGAAACTGCTGTAAAATGATTCTTTTTATAATAATAGTCTTTGTTCTTTTTCAGAAGTTTCAGTACAATAATCGATACTGCCATAAATGTAAAATAGGTCCCGGCTAATACCAATAACACAGCCATAAAAAATGCAGACATTGCACTTAATGGATTTTTAACTGTAACTGCCATATAATATCCCGCTCCTAAAAACAGAATCCCCAAAACCCCTACCAGCCAGTTGGCTTTCGGCTGTTTTTCTCCAGCTCTTGCTTCCTCCATTAATTTTTTCGGAGTTGAAAAACTTATTTGGCGAATTCCATTTAAAAAAATCCCAAAGTAAATTGCTGCAAAGAGCAAAGCCGTCTTTCCTAAGTTTTCAATAGAGGGAAGATATCCTGTATCAGCTCTTTTATCTATAATAAAAAAGAGAGCCCCTTCTGCTATTTTATATAATAAAGCTCCAAAGAATAATCCGGCAGCTATTGTGATCACAGCAAGGATCATATTCTCCCATAATATAACTTTTCGAAGGTGTTTTTTCTCCATGCCTAGAATAGAATATAATGCAAATTCTTTTTTTCTTCGTTTCATTAGAAAATTATTTGTATAAAAAAGAAATATCGCAGCAAAGATTCCCATAATATAAACGCCCATTCCTAGAACGATCTGTATCTGTTCCATTCCGTAAAACTGTGAAATCTCTTCTGAGCTCTGCAAAGTACTCACGATATAAAAGATTGCCGCCATACCTATGGCTGATAGCAGGAATGGATAGTAAAACTCTCGATTTTTTCTTATCCCCTGAAGTGCCAGTTGGAAGTAAAGTTTTTTCATTTTATTTTGCTCCTTTGGTAAGCATTGTCAAAGTATGAGAAATCTCCTCGTACATCTCTTTCTGAGTTCGTTCTCCTTTATAGAGCTGATGAAAGATTTTGCCGTCTTGAATAAATAGTATCCTTTTCGCAAAAGAAGCTGCTTTTACAGAATGGGTCACCATTAGAAGCGTCTGGCCTTTATCATTGATTTCTGAAAAATATTTTAAAAGCTCATCCGTAGAATGAGAATCTAAAGCACCTGTAGGCTCGTCTGCCAAGATAAGGTCTGGGTTCGTTATCATTGCTCTTGCAACGGCGGCTCTTTGTTTTTCTCCTCCTGAGACTTCATAAGGATACTTCTCCAGCAAATGATCTATAGAAAGAGTCTCTGCGATAGGGATCATTTTGTTTCTCATGTTTTGATACTCTTCTCCCGCCAGCACTAATGGAAGCATAATATTGTCTTCCAGTGTAAAAGTATCTAAAAGATTAAAATCCTGAAATACGTATCCTAAGTGATTTCTCCGAAAGGATGCGATTTCTTTATCCT
Source organism: Gallicola sp. Sow4_E12 (assembly GCF_052116305.1). Taxonomy (NCBI): domain Bacteria; kingdom Bacillati; phylum Bacillota; class Tissierellia; order Tissierellales; family Peptoniphilaceae; genus Gallicola; species Gallicola sp. Sow4_E12. The sequence goes on from NZ_JBQKLI010000002.1 coordinate 83,362, forward strand.
TCATAGAGGCTAAATCTTTCCCCTTTAAAAGAATCTTTCCTTCCGTAGGCTGGTCTAACAAAGCTATCGTGTTCAGCAATGTAGTCTTTCCGCTTCCCGACTCTCCCATTATCGCCGTATATTCACCCTCTTCTACTGTAAAATCGATATTCTTTAATGCTGTAACCTGATTTCCTCCAACTCTTGTAAAGTACACCTTCTTTAGTTCTTTTATTTCTAAAAAACTCATAATTTCCTCCTTTATTTTGTTCCAGTCTATTCTTTATCTAATCTAAGTATAAAAAAAGAGAGCATGTACTGCCTTAGATTCGGCTTACATTTTTCTCTTTTAAGTGACATTTTTGTAAGGATGAGTTTTTTATTTGTTTTGCAGCTGTTCTTCCTGTATCTTTAGACGGCAGCTTGTTCCTTGACCCCTTTTGGAATCTACACGAAGCTCAATGGAAAGCTCCTTAGAAATATCTTTGCATAAAGAAAGCCCAATGCCTGTTGATTTCTTATCGATACGTCCATTAACCCCTGTAAAACCTCTCTCGAAGATCCTTGGGAGATCTTCCTCCACGATTCCAATCCCAGAGTCTTCTATATAGATGCTGTTGTCTTTCCAGAAGATTTTTATGAGTCCTTCTTTCGTGTACTTTAAAGCATTTGAAAGAAGCTGATCGATAATAAACTTAAGCCATTTTTCATCTGTAATAAAAGAAGTATCCATCTCTTCATATTCTATGCGAATCTTTTTGCGGATAAATAAAGGGGCATACTTTCGGATAGAATCCCTAAGCACTTCGTCTAACTCTACATTTTTGAATACATAATCCGAAAATTCCGAATCAATATATAAATAAGCCAAAAGGGTGTTTACATATTCTTCGATTCTAAAAACTTCTCTTTTAACAGCAGAAGAATCTATCTCCCTATTTTCCAGCAAAAGATATAAAGCTTGTATCGGTGTTTTGATCTGATGGGTCCAGAGTCTGTAATAGTCTTCCAGCTCCTTTATTTTCTTTTGATTTTTCGAATCTTTCTTGCGAAGTCCTGCCCTTAAATACTCTATGACTTCTTCGTACTTCTTTTCTATCTCATCGGTCTTTCCAAGATGCTCTGGTATATAGTCCATTTTCTTATAAAGATCGATCTTTTCTACTCTTTTCTTTGTATTTCTATACTCGGCGATAAGCAGAATAGAAATACAAACTGTATTTAGCAAAGCTGCATAAAGCACTGCTTCTACTGGAAGTCCAAAAAATAAAAAAACGATAAAAGAAATCAAAAGAATCACCAAAAAATGAAACCACCAAGATATTCGGTTTTTTAAAAACTGTAAAAAAGTTATGGAACTATTCCTTTCCCACATAATAGCCCACTCCTTTTTTGGTATGAATAACATTCGAGGCACCGAGCTCTTTTAAAGTCTTTCTAAGCCTACCCACATTTACAGTGAGAGTATTGTCATCGATATAATAATCAGACTGCCACAGCTTTTCCATCAGCTCTTCTCTGCGGATGATCCCTTCTTGTTTTAACATTGTTTCCAATATTTTAAATTCGTTTTTTGTGAGATTTACGGTCTTTTTTTCATAGGTTACAGTCATTTCTGTTAAGTTTAAAATCAAACCTTCTTTCTCTAAAATTTCAGTTCCTTTTCCAAAATCATAGGTTCTTCGAATGAGCGCCTTGATCTTCGCCTCTAGCACCGTCAAGTCAAAAGGTTTCAGAATATAATCATCGCCGCCTAAATTCATAGCCATTACAATATTCATATTTTCCGATGCGGAAGAGATAAATACAATCGGCACTTTAGAAAGCTTTCGAATTTCCTGACACCAATGATATCCATCAAAAAAAGGCAGAGATACGTCTAATAAAACTAGATGAGGGCTGCAGTCAAAAAAGCTTTCCATCACCTTCTGAAAATCTTTTATTATAAAAACCTCATAATTCCACTGTTTCAGATTCTTTTTAATTTCCGAAGAGATAATTTCATCATCTTCTACGATCATAATTCGATGCATAACAACTCCTACAAATTTTCTCTTTCTAAGGGCATAGACATGCACCTTGGCCCGCCTCTGCCCCTGGACAATTCCGAACTGGGCATTTCCAACAATGTATAGCCTTCTTCTTTGAGCATTTCATTCGTTGCTTCGTTCCGGTCATAAACGACTAAAGTTCTTGGTGCTATAGCCAAGGTGTTTGAGCCGTCATTCCACTGCTCTCTTTGACTTGTAATATAGTCTCCTCCGGCGCAAGGGAAAAGTTTCACGTCGCCAAGCTCTAAATGGCAGGACAATATATCCGAAAGCTTCCCTGTTTCTTCCCGGATCTTAAGTTCCCTTGAAGAAACGGAACTTTTCGTTAATACAAATACTCTCAAACTGCTCATAATTCCCGGATGATATAGAAAGGCATTTTTATCGATCTGTGTAAAAACAGTATCCAAATGCATAAAAGCCCTTAGGCTTGGTATATTAAAAGCAATGATCTTTTCAACTTTCGTGTCAAAATCATAAAACAATCTCATCCCAATATCTTGTATCGCCTCGGGGGTAGTCCTTTGCGAAATTCCAATCCCGATGATTTTTTCGGAGAAATTAAAAATATCTCCCCCTTCTATCGAGAACAAATCATCCCTGCCGTAATAGAGCTTGATATCTTTAAAATCTTCATGATGCTTTATAATATAATCTCCATAGATTGTTTCACGGCTTCTTGTTGCAGAATGCATCTTGTTTATAGAAACTCCTTTGCCGATAACAGAGAAAGGATCTCTTGTAAAATAAAGATTCGGCATGGGGTTGATAATCATCTGGGTATCTCTTTTTACAACATCAACAAGACAGCTTGTTTTGCAAATCTCCAGCTCTTTGCTGCTGATGCCTTCCATTGTTTTTAGCACCAGCTCTTTCGGGTCTTTGAACGCATTAAAATACTCTAATACCAATTCCCGATAATGGGGCGCTGTAATCGAACTTTCTTTAAGGTACTGGTCTAAAAACAAATCCTTCAGTCCTGGATTTTGTTCTAATGTTTCAGCCATTAAATCCTCTAGGCAGAGAGTTTCCACAGAATGGCCCTCTAAAATCCTTCTAAATATTTCATGCTCTTCTTGAGCCTTTTTTAAATAAGGTATATCATCAAATAAAAGTTCTTCCAGTGTCGACGGTGTTAAATTCAGAAGCTCTCTTCCTGGCGGATGAACTAATACTCTTTGTAATCTTCCTATTTCGTTTTGAACCTTTAACATATCGATCTCTCTCCTTCACGTCCATGTTTACATCTAATGATACTATACCCCGAATTTAAAACAAAATAAAAGACCTGCAGATTGCAGGCCGTAATTTTTAATAAAGAGTGTGAAAATGAAGAGTAAAAGAGTGGAGTTATAGTGGAAAAGAGAAAATCCATCGCCTTTCTTTTCTATAAAATAATCCTGCAAGTTTTAAACCTTGTTCCTCGAAGAAGCTTTTTATAAAAATAAGAGAGAACGATCTTCCTATGTCCATTTATCTGTTTGTAGAAAGACTGATATCTTTTTAGTTTTCTATCTATACAGTTTCTCGTTAAAAACATTCACAAACGAACAAAACGAACGCCTGACCCCGTTTTCACTTTTTAATCTGCTTCTCCATTCAAAAAGTCTAAAGCAAACTGAACGTGATAAGCTGCTCCGTATTTTAATGCGTCTTCATCTACTTTAAAACGCTCATGATGAGGGAAATATACGGATTCTTTTTCCTCATTATAGATTCCTAAGAAGGCGTAGCATCCTGGGCTTTTCTGTAGATAAAATGGCATATCTTCTGAACCCATATTTCTATCAAACTCAATGCGTTTTCCTTCTCCGAAGACTTTGTCTCCTGATTTTTGTGCCATAAGAGCAAGTTTTTCATCATTAAAAAGACTTAATGCACTTTCTTCGATATTTACATCTACCTGAACTTCATACATCTCAGCAATGGCTTTTGCATGTCTTCGTATTCCTGCATGAAGGGCTTCCCTTGCTTCCTGATCAAAATATCTCATAGAAATATCCAGCTCTGTATATTTTGATACAACATTCGCCTTTGTTCCTCCATGGAAGCGGCCCACATTTAAAACACAGGCTTGCTGAGGATCTACGTTTTTAGCAATAATGCTTTGAATATCTGTTACAAACATCGCAGCTGGATGAATCGTATCTTTTGCTAAATGAGGGGCAGAACCATGTCCTGATACTCCCTCGAACTTTACATAAATCGTATCGCAGCCTGCCATTCGATAGCCGGGCGTCATGTCGAAGGTGCCTATAGGAAGCTTTTTATCTTTAAAGAATGTAAATACATGCATACCAAAAGCCGCATCGACTCCTTCCATTCCGCCAGCTTCTACGATTAGTTTTGCTCCAGTAAAGGTCTCTTCTCCTTCTTGGAAAAAGAGTCTCACCTCTCCAGGCAGTTCCTCTTTCATTTCAGAAAGAATACGGGCAGCTCCTAAAAGCATCGCCGTATGAGCATCATGTCCGCAGGCATGGGCATTGCCTTTGATCTCAGATTTAAAGTCTACATCCGCCTGTTCCAACACTGGAAGTGCATCTGTATCGGCTCGGAGTGCTACAACTTTGCCTTTTCCTTCATTAATTGTAGCGATCAAAGAGGTATTTCCCGCTTTTCTGTAAGGAATACCCAGTTTATCCAGTTCTCTCATGATTTTCTTTTGAGTTTCAACTTCCTGACCGCTTAATTCCGGATTGCGATGAAGCTCTCTTCTAAAATCAATGATATAGGATTCGATATTTTTTGCTTTTTCTATTGTACTTGTCATAAAAACCTCCTTTATTCCTGTTACATGTCTTTCTATAATTATACCCCATAAAAAAATGAGCAATCTTTAAAAACAGACTGCTTATTAAATATAATGCATTTTATTTGCTTTTGTAAATATTTTCAGCATTTGTTTCTGTTGTAAAGAACGAGGCAGCAGTTGAAATAATCATAACGGCAATGAAGATAAAAAATGCATTTAAATACCCTTCTAGATTATTTCCTAGTGCATCCAGACGATTCCCCATAAGTACAGGTATAATCGCTGTCCCTGCAAAACCAACACAGTTTACAACACCTGTTGCAATCCCTGGCAGCCCTCTATCATTGCTTTCATTCGACATCGTCCAGGTTAAGGTAAAACCTGTCATAATAAATCCTAAAACAAATAGTAAAGCTCCCATAGCAATTACATTTGGTATATTAACATATAAATACATCAGCCATAATACTAATGTAGCAACTTCAGTTAGAATTAATACAATTTTTCTCTTCTTTAGTTTGTCTGAAAAAGAGCCGATGACAAGTCCACCCACAGTGGAACCAACAACAGATGCAATGATCAAATTCGATGCTGTCTCTTGGGAATATCCGTATTTAACCGATAGAAACGCTCCGCCGAAAGTTCCCAAAAGAATAACATAACCTGTATAAAGTCCTACAAACGCAAGAGATAAAACCCAAGTTTTCGGATTGCTTAATACGGATTTTAAAGCTTTGCCTATAGTAATTCTTTTTGCCGCAGGGTTTGGCGCAGGTCTTCCTTCCAGCTCTTCCATGCTTGGAAGACCCATTTCTGAAGGATCATTCTTTACAAAAATCCAAGTTAAAATAGCAAAGACAAGCATAATAACACCCATGCCGATAAAAGTTGCTCTCCATCCGATTCTCTGAGATACAATCAACAGAGGCGTTTGTGCCAAAAGAGCACCTAAATTAGCCGTCAATCCAACCATACCCATCATAAAAGCCAGCTGTTTTGCATAAAACCAGCGGGACTGTATTTTTATAATGCATACAAAAACTACGGATACACCGACACCAACCATAAAACGACCTGCATAGGCAAGATAAAGATTCGGTGAAAATCCAAATAGCATTGACCCTAATGCTGCTAATATCGAAAAGTAAGTAACTGTTTTCTTTGGACCTAATGTATCAGCGAATACCCCTGATGGAATCTGCATTATAAAATATGCATAAAAGTACATGGAGCTGATCATCGCAAACTCCGAGGCGCCAATACCGAACGAATTCTCTAATGCTGGTCTTACGACTCCTGCTGCCATTTTATGGAAGGCAACAAAGGTATACATTAACGCTAGTATCCCCCACACCAACCATCTATATCTCTCAACTTTCTTTCTTTGTTCTGGCGCTGCCATAAACCCTCCTTTTATCAATGCTAAAAATCAATTATGAGATTTTTATACATTTTTTTGATTCGATCCTAAAGAAAGTATATCCGTTTCTTTAAGCTACAGTATCGTTAATTTAATATATAGACGAAGAAACGAACCTCTGATCCCCCTAGTATCTGTGATTGCATTATCATACCATAGTTTTTCATATAAAAAAAAGATGAGTTTTAATACTTTAGTTATACTAATTCCTTCAAGTTTATACTGTTATCATTGATGCTAAAGATTCATCTAAAGTATTTTAAAACTCTTGAATCTTACTTTCTACAACCTTTATATTCTCACAAAAAAAGAATTGAATATTCTCCAATTCCTTCTATCCTTCTATTCCTATGTTCTTCCTTTTGATAAACCTATTATAATAAGAATTAACGCGGCTCCTAAAAGTAGAATCAGCAATAATATCGGTATTTCGAAAAAATATTTATGAATCGATACCATTAAAAGTTCTAAAAAAATCCCTCCTGCTAAATAATCATTCATAACAAACTTTTTATTTCTTTTTCTCACTCTATCATCACCTCATCTTCAGAAATTCTTTATAGACTTATATACTATAACTGAAACAAAACTCTTTTGCATCTAAAATCGATTAAATCCATGTAAAGTTGACAGTATCATTGAACTTCTGGTGATGAAAGTGATTTATCTTTAAATACCTTTGAATCGCTATTTTTGTAAGAATAAATGGTACTAAGGTTTTGATCTATACCGTTTTTTATGTTATCTAGAAAAGTTCTCCTTTGCATTATAAAAAAGGAAAGTGCTTTTCTTTTGCACTTTCCTTCTTTGCTGAAAACATTCTGCCGCAGTTCTCTTAATATTCTTCTCTTAATTCCTTTGCTGCTTTTACTAAATTCTTAAGACTTGGTATTGTTTCTTCTACTCCTCTTGTTTTCAGTCCGCAGTCCGGGTTCACCCATACTTTCTCTTTTGGAATTCTTTGTATTGTCTTTTCGATTACTCTTTTTATTTCTTCTACAGAAGGAACCCTAGGCGAATGGATATCATATACTCCAGGACCGACTTCTGTTTTAAAATGATTTTCTTTAAGTGCCTCTAGAATCTCTAAGTTCGAACGAGAAGCTTCGAAAGTGATCACATCCGCATCCATATTGTCTATTGCGATAATAATATCTGTAAATTCGCTATAGCACATATGTGTGTGTATCTGCGTTTCTTTCTGTACCCCGCTATGGACAAGACGGAAGGCTTTTATCGCCCAGTCAAGGTATTCCCTATCCCATTGCGTTTTTCTTAATGGAAGTTTTTCCCGAAGAGCTGCTTCATCTACTTGTATGATAGAAAGTCCTGCTTTTTCTAAATCAAGCACTTCATCTCGTACTGCAAGAGCAATTTGAATAGCAGACTCTTCTAAGGAAATGTATTCTCTAGGAAAGGACCAGTTTAATATCGTTACAGGTCCTGTGAGCATTCCCTTTAAAGGTCTTTTCGTTAAAGATTGTGCATAAGTCGACCATTCCACAGTGATCGGTTTTTCTCTGGAAATATCTCCCCATACAATCGGCGGCTTTACACATCTTGTTCCATAGGACTGAACCCATGCTTTTTCTGTAAAACATAACCCTTTAAAGATTCTCCGAAGTATTCCACCATGTCGTTTCGTTCAAATTCTCCATGAACGAAGACGTCAAGACCGATCTCTTATTGGATAGCGATCCATTCTTGGATTTTTCTTTGATTAAAGGAAATATACTCTTCTTTAGAAATAACTCCTGTGCGATACTCTTTGCGATTTTTCTTTACATCTTTTGTCTGAGGGAAAGAACCGATCGTTGTCGTTGGAAATAAAGGAAAATCAAACTGCTGTTTTTGTATTTTTTCTCTTTCGAAAAAATCAGACTTTCTCGAAAAATCTTCTTCTGTTATAGAAGAGACTCTCTTTTGGACAGCATCATCCTTGCAGTCTCTCTCCTCTTTGAATAAATCCTTATTTTCCTTATACGCTTCGGATTTTTTTGCTTCTTCTAAAGATGAGATTTCAGCTAGGTCCTTTAATTCTTCCAGCTTCTCTAAGGCAAAAGAGAAATGTTTTGTAATATCCTTTGATAAGCTTTTCTCCGCTTTTACGCTAAAGGGGACATGAAGCAGAGAGCAGGAAGTATTAATCACAATAGTTTCCGCTATTTTAGAACATACTTTAAGAATCTCTAAAGATTTTTCATAAGAATTTTTCCAAATATTTTTGCCATTTATAATTCCTGCAAAAAGCGTTTTTCCTTTTGGAAAACCGTAAGCTTTTAATAATTCTAAACTCTTTTTTCCTTCTATAAAATCCAGCCCGATCCCGTCAAAGGGAAACTCGATAACTTCTTTATAGCAGTCTCTTATATCTCCAAAATACGTTTGTAAAATGAATTTTAAATTTACTTTTTCTTTTAACAACTCTTGATAGATTTTAGAGAATAGTTCTTTATCTTCTTGAGATAGGTCTAAGACTAAAGAAGGTTCATCCAACTGCAGCCATTCGATCCCGATTTCTTCGGCTTTTTTTAGAAGATCCGCATATACTTTTGTTAAGTCGGGGATAATTTTGTCCAAATCAGCCCCTTTTTCTACTTTCGAGATCTTAAGGAATGTAAAAGGTCCCGTTAAAACAGATTTTGTTTCAACACCAGCTTTTTTAGCCTCTAAATATTCCTGAAATATTTTTTCTCCTTTAAGCTTAATCTCTGTATCTTTGTCGATCTCAGGAACCATATAATGATAATTCGTATTAAACCATTTTCTCATACTTAGAGCTTTTACATCTCCCTCTATTCCTTGATAACCCCTTGCCATAGCAAAATATGTATCGAGTAAAGACAGATTCAAATCTTGATATCTCTTTGGAACGATATTAAATAATACAGATGTATCTAAGACCGTGTCGTAATAAGAAAAGTCATTAGAAGAAATAGAATCGATACCCTTCTCCTTTTGAAAATTCCAGTGTTTTTTTCTAAGATCTCTAGCTTGTTCTTCCAGATCCTCTGCGTCTATCTCTTTTCTAAAGTACTTTTCCGATGCAAATTTTAATTCTCTGCTTTCGCCGATTCTGGGAAAACCAATGATCGATGTTTTCATATTCAAATCTCCTCTCTTGAAGAATTTTTTATTCTTCAAATAATAAATTCATAATAGTATCTATTAGGTTCTTTGAATAATACATAATAATCATGCTTTGTTATAGCTTTTTTCTATGGCTAACTTTTAAAACTTACTCGTATGAATCCTTAAAGCTTTCATATAAGCTTTCCCATATCGGCTTAGCACCATATTCTTTTTTGTAATCACTCCTATTCGTATATACTCCTCTACCATCAACGGTTTTGCTATAATATGGGCTCCGTTTAGCTCTTTGCTTATAATTCCAGAACTTACTGTATAGCCGTTGAGTCCTACTACAAGATTAAATAAAGTCGCCCGATCTCTTACCTTAATATTTTTATTGCGGTCTAATGTGCTTAATATTTCTTCCGAAAAATAAAAAGAATTATACTCCCCCTGTTCAAAGGATAGATAAGGATAGTCTTCAAGATCCTTTAAACTAAGAGTTTCTCTTCCTGCTAAAGGATGGTTCGAATTAATAAAAACATGAGGTTTTGCCACTAAAAGTTCTTCAAAAACGAGATCGTTTTTCTTTAAGAGCTTCATAATAATCTCTTCGTTTTTTGAAGAAGTATATAAAATCCCGATCTCGCTGATAAGCCTTTGCACATCTTCTATAATTTCGTATGTTTGTGTCTCTCTTAAAGTATAGTCGTATTTATTTCCTCCAAATTCCCGTATCACATCTACAAAGGCATTTACTGCAAAAGAATAATGCTGGCAGGATACTGAAAATCTTGTACTGTGGTCCGTTCGGTTTAAATATTTCTCTTCTAAAAGATTTGCCTGTTCGATTACTTGTCTTGCATAAGCTAAAAACTCATCCCCGTCATTCGTGATGGTAATCCCTCTGTTTGTACGATGAAAGATTTTAATTCCCATCTCTTTTTCCAGCTCTTTAATTGCATTCGTAAGACTTGGCTGAGAAATAAAAAGTTCCTTAGCCGCTTCGCTGATGGTTCCTTTTTCAGCTACTGTGATAATATATTTTAACTGCTGTAATGTCATAACATGATTCCCTTCTTTTCTTATCCTTCTCAGTAGGAAAGATTAGCCTTCTATTTCTTTCCATTTCTTTGGAGAACTATTTATATTATATGTAATAAGGCTATAAGATACCAATCTTTCAATTCAAATCCTGTCATTTTCCTTTATGCTCCTGGGGTTTTATAACACTAAAAAAGACAGCGCAGGTGTTGAATCGCCTGTACTGTCTTTTCTCATTTCCGATTTTATTTTTATTAAGCTTTTCCTTTTTCCATAAAGATTCCTATCGCCATCGTACCAAACACTGCTACTAATGTAGTTAAGAAGGATGGTGTAATTCCTTTTTGTGATAATATCGTCAACACAATAGATATTGCTAAAGCGATAGGTGCCAGTTTCAACTTTGCTATTGCAAACTGTACAAACAACGCTCCAAAAAGTGCCGGCAATAAAAAGTTTAATGCTGATAGAACATTTTCAGGAAGCAAGGATAAGATCGCATTTCCAGCGAACACACCTGCTGCAAGTATAACGATATTTACAACGACTGAAACAGCCATACCGATCGTCGCAACAATCGTTCCTTCATGCGTTCCCGGTTCATATCCCGTTGCATTTTGTGCTGCCGTAGCAGATGGAACTCTAAGGTTTGAAATGTTTCCTGTTATAAATGCCAGATAGTTTCCAGGCACCCCTAATATCGGGAAGTAAGAGATCGGCTCTATGATCCAAATAACACCAACTGCCCCTGCGATATTAATAAATGCTTGCCCTACCGCTCCCCAAGGGGGAATAATTCCATAAAATGCCGCTAAGACTAAAGCAGGTCCGAAAGAAACTAATACTCCCAATAAACTAGTCAATTTACCAAGTTTAATAATCTCCGGTATATAAACACCTTCAAAATAATTATTTTTATCCATTTTGTATCCTCCTTAGCTTGCTATTACTGCGATGATCATACCGCCAAAAAGCGCTATAGCAAGTGCCCATTCTTTTAGCCATCTAGGTGCTTTTCCGCTTTTTTCAAACATCGATAATCCCAACATTATCGCAGCACCTGCAATAGCTGCCACTGTGTTTGCATTCATCGATAATAGATGCGGTGCTACTAAAGCACCGAATGCTCCAAGCAAAGCTGATGTTGATATAATACCAACAATAGCTGCATTTCCTTTTGTAAATTTGTCCTGAATCTTACTCATCTTGTCCGTTGTTAGACCAGACATAATGATCCATCCGATAGAACCTAAGATCATGGTCCAAACAGCCGTTCCGAGAGCTGCTTCTGTCATAGGGTCAACGCCCAGCTGAACACCTGTCGCACCGGTACCAAAACCTGCTGCCATCATTTCAAACATCAGTGACCCTATAAAGGAAAGTCTCATCCATGCCATAGGCCCTCCGATGGTTACCATTAGAGCCAACACCCCTGATAAAATTACTATAGACGGTCCGATTGATGTAATAAATGCTGATCTTCTTGCACTTTTTATCTGCTCCTCTGTAATCCCCAGCTCTTTGCCTGCAGTGATTGATTTTTTATAAAATATAAATGCCTGTACTAAAGCCAGCGCAATTGCTATCCCAGCTGCCAGCCACATCGGAAAGCTGTTCGCAATCCCCATTACTCTGTCATGTTCTGCTCCCATAATATCCTCCTTGGATTTTAAAATCGGAAATTTTGCTGAAGTGGATTTTCGTACTCCAAATTCTTATGAAACATACTTTAATTCATATCCTATTCTTCAAGCAGCTTTCTGCTGTTTTGACTATGCCTCTGTACATTCTTAGATCCCTTGGACTATGGATACCTTTTCCCGCCCCTCCGAAAGCGGTTTCATCATAGCTCTAAATCTGCCTATCTTCCTGTACTACAAGGATATGACTGAATTTATAAGCTCAATTTTTATACTAAGTTAACGTTTTTACAATCCTTAAGGCAGCTGCTTCTTGAATATATTAGTATTATAGATAAATCTAAAGTCTTTGTCAATTTACTAAGATAAATCAATTACATAAATAACAATTTAAAAGCTATCACTAATCTCCTTTCTTTCATATGCCAAAACATTCTCCAGCTTGATCTTAGCAGTCCTTGTCTTAAAATTACAGGGATAACCTTCCTTTATTTATAAAAATATTGTGAAAGATCTTATCCCCTTTCTAAATTTATAAGCATTCCCTTTTTATTTTATACTGTCCCTTTTCTAATGAGAGTACCGCAAGCTCTAAATCTTCTTCTTTTACAAAGATATAATCTGTATTGTAAGTTGAAACTACAAAAATCCCAATATTCTCATCGTATAATATTTTGGAAATCCGATATAATATTCCCTTCAGACTAAAATCCAGAACACCTTCTATCTTGAGTCCCCTCCATCCCTTTTCTTTTTGGATAACATTCTTTGGAATATCTTTGATTCTGCATAACAAAGATTTTTCATCCGTTGTTTGTGCTGTAAATATATACTCTCTTTCAAAATCTACTTGAGAATAATCCTCTACTTGGCACACTGAAAATTCATTCTTCAAAACAAGTAGTTCCATATCATTTCTCCTTTTTGTTCTATTATATCTCTATTTGTTCCATTTATCCGACTTCGTCATTGATAATCGATTTCATTGACTCTTCCTCTTTATAATGATAGGATGATCCTAGGATTATCTAGCAAAAACAGGAGGTTTTCTAATGTTTAAAACGAATAAAATATCAGTTATTGGTGCGGGATTTGTAGGATCTGCTATCACATTCAGCTTAACAGAAAGCGGTATGGCTTCGGATATTGTACTTGTAGATATCAACGAAGATAAAGCAAAAGGGGAATCGATGGATATATCTCATGGAGCTGCTTTTGTTCGAAGTGTAGATCTTAGGGCCGGCAGCTATCCAGATACTAAAGATTCTGATTTAGTTATTATTACTGCAGGTGCCAGTCAAAAAGAAGGAGAAACACGCTTAGATTTAATTGAGAAAAATGTGAAAATTTTCAAAGAAATGATTCCGGAAATTGTGAAATACTCTCCAGATGCGATTCTACTCGTAGTTTCAAATCCAGTTGATGTACTCTCGTATGTCACTTGGAAATTATCCGGACTCTCCTCCAACCATGTTTTAGGAAGCGGAACTGTTCTTGACTCCTCCCGCCTTCGCCATGTTCTTTCTGAACGTTTCGATATCGATGCCAGAAATGTTCATGCCCATATCATGGGAGAACATGGGGATAGCGAATTTCCTATGTGGTCTGCAGCTTCTGTTGGAAGTATGCGTTTAGATTATTTTGCAAAAGAACATGGATGTGCTTTAGAAGAAATAAAAAAAGAAATTACCAAAGAAGTAAAAAACAGTGCCTACCAAATCATTGAAAAGAAAGGCTACACAAACTACGCCGTCTCTTTAGCTGTACGAAGAATTGCCGAAGCCATCTTAAGGGATGAACACTCTATTCTTTCTGTATCTTCCTATGATGAAAATGAAGGAATCTATTATTCTGCCCCTACTGTAGTTGGTCGAGAGGGAAAACACTACACTGTGGTTCCGGAAATGAATGAAGAAGAAAAAAGAAAACTTGAAAAAACTATACAGGTTATAAAAGAAGCTGTTGAAAAAACAGGATTATAAAAGAAAGAGTGAAGCATGGAGTTAAGAAAGAAATCGGAGGTACGCCCTTTTTCTTTTGTGTGAAAGATAAATTACGAATGCTTTATACCCTCTTTAGAAAAGTTATGCATTTCACTTTCTAGATAAAGATTAAGATGTTAATCATTATATACATCAGCATTTCTATTTAAAGAAACGCTGATGTATTTTTTTAATGTGTGAATAATTTTTACTGTCGGCTTTCCTGGTTATGGTAAAGTCGATACTTTTTTTAATCTCAAAAGAAACACGTTCCATATTTCTCTCTTAACTCCCCTCTATAATACTTCATACTGTTTCAACGCTCTTTACTCCTTCTTTTTATGAGAGATAACATCTTTTTCTCTATTTTCTGCAATATGTTCGGCTCGTTCTATTGCTTCTTTTTTTGTCTTATGAAGAGAGTCCGCTTGTTTTGCTCCTTTGGACTTTACTTCCCACATTTTTTCATCCTCACGGTAACGGACTTCTACATCTTTGTTCATATATTTTGGTCCGTCCCCATCTGCTTTGTGTTTTGTAATATCTTTCTTTTTCAAATCCTTAAGCTCTTCTTCAGATGCGTCTTTTACCCATTCCTTCGCTTGCTTCGTAGCAATAGGTATAGCTTGGCCTTCTTCATACCCTTCTTTAATCATTGCGTTGGCGATATCAATTGCTTTTCTCCGAGTTTCAGGATCAAAGTTTTTCCAAGAATCTGGATAATCTTTTTCTGTCCAAGGCATATGTATCCCTCCTAAATCTTTATTCCTTTATCTTTTAATTAATAAGCTCGCTGTCAAAACACCCATCCTATAGCCCTCTTTAAGTAAAAATTGTGTTATAACCTTTTATTTTGCTGGATTATATATTTTATTCACAAAAGACTATGAAGTGATACAATTCTTTTCCCAAGAGCGGTAAAACACCGTTCTTGGCTGGAAACGAAGGGCTGCACTCTGTTTAAACCTCTTACTTAAAAGGATCACTGTCGAAATAGCCTTCTTTTAAACCTCTTAAAAGTGCAGATGCCGTTCCTAAATTCGTTGCTAGAGGAGTATTATGAACATCGCATAATCTTATCAAGGCGCTTACATCCGGTTCATGAGGCTGCACTGTCAAGGGATCTCTTAAAAAGATTACAAGATCCATTTCTCCTGTAGAAATCAGAGCGCCGATCTGCTGATCTCCTCCTAAGGGACCAGAATTAAAACGATGGATTTCAAGCCCAGTTGCCTCCATAATTCTTAAACCTGTCGTTCCAGTCGCATATAATTTATATTTTTCTAAAACTTCTTTATAGGCAATGGCCAAGTCTACAATCTGCCCTTTCTTTTCGTCATGAGCAATTAATGCAATATTCATAAGACTCCTCTTTCCTTACACTCTTAGTATCCCGCGAAAACCTCTGGAGCTGTAAAAAGATTCTGCTCCATTATGATAAATAAAAACATGATCGTATCTGCAGTCCCCAAAAACCGCTCCCCCAAGCTTTCGAATTTCTTCCGGTGTTTTAAGCCAGCTGGAAGATTTTAAATCTACCTTTTCCTTCTCCTGAAGCATACGATATTGCCCTTCAGTCAAAATTTCGATGCCAAGCTCCCTTGCCATGGAAACAGGATTCCCCTCAGGATATACTTTCTTTTTATTTCTTTTTTCTTCTCCTTCTAGATCATAAGTAATTTTTCTTCTGCCAGAAGGTGTTTCGATAGAAAAGTCGCAGAATAAATATTCCCCTGTATTTTCATCAATTC
Organism: Gallicola sp. Sow4_E12; assembly: GCF_052116305.1. Lineage (NCBI taxonomy): Bacteria > Bacillati > Bacillota > Tissierellia > Tissierellales > Peptoniphilaceae > Gallicola > Gallicola sp. Sow4_E12. The sequence continues at coordinate 99,053 of NZ_JBQKLI010000002.1, forward strand.
CCATAACATCCGGCTCTCCTCCTGTCTCTTCCATTTTTTGAAGAGAAAGAAGTTTGCCCTTTTGTTTTAAAAGTCTCTCTTCCACCGTTTTCCACTCTATCTCTTCATGACGGTAGGAGTGCTCTTCGAAACGCTTTTGTAAAATTTCTAAAATCACAGATGTACTCCCTTTCTTAAATCTCTTCAAGCTTTTTTATCGCTTCTTCTAAAGATTCAGCGAAAAAGAAATATGCGTCTTGATTGTTTTCTTCTGCAAATCTCTTAAAAGACTGTCGATCATAAGCTGAAAAATCTCCGCATATAGCTATTTTTATTTGATAGTTTACTGATTTTTGAAGAACTTCTTCTGCTAATCCTGTATCCAAATCAAAAAACTCTTCTGCAATCATCTCTTTATCGATGACCATCTTTTCCGTGTCCGTTTCGTAGCTCACATTAATAATCAGATCCAGCGCGGATTGTCCTTCAAAAACGACAACTTCATCACAGCAGACTTCAGCAATCGGTCCTTTAAAAGTTCCGATTGTTTTAATGATAATCTCTGGACTCTTCATCTCTCTACCCTTAACCCTCTCTGTCTTTTATATGTACAAAAAGAGGAGTGGAAAATTTCCACTCCCGAAATTTTAAATATTCTCTAAGACTTCTTCAATGGAAGGAAGTTCTGATAACTCATATTTTTTAATCCACGCAATTTTTCCATCTTCATCTATTAATAGATTTGCTCTTTCGCTTGTTCCTAAATCTGTATTAAAAAGATCATAATCTTTTGCCATTTGTCCTTTTGGTTCAAAGTCTGCTAAGATTTTAATATTTTCAAGACTTAATCCCTTTGCCCAAATGCTTTTTGTCGGCTGAGCATCTACTGATATTCCTAAGACTTCAGAAACGCCTTTTTCTTTTATTTTATCAAAATGACTTTCTAAGGCTCTCATTTGATCTGTACATACAGAAGTCCATGCTAATGGATGAAAAGATATTAACACTTTCTTCCCTTGTAATTTCGATAACTGAACTTTTTCCCCTGATTGATCTTCTAATGTGAAATCAGGTGCTTTATCCCCAACTTTTAACATAATAGTTCCTCCATTTTATTTTGTTATTTTCTTAATCTTTTTATACCCATCTATTCAAATAAAATAACTGCCGCTAGTTTTTAAATAAATCATTTAAAGCTTCTGTCATCGTAGGATGGGTATAGATATTGTCTCTCAAAACGGTATATTCTGCTTCCAAATCCATAGCAAGCTTTACAGTATTGATCATTTCGTAAGATTCTTCGCAAAGAAGCATCGCTCCCAAAATCTTCCCTGTGCTTGGATCAACAAGGGCTTTTAGTATTCCTTCCGGACTGTCCAAGACTCTGGCTTTTGGAATAGCAGCAGCCTGTATTTTAAAGAGCTGATATTCTATACCTTGTTCTTTTGCTTCCTTTTCATTTATCCCAACCCTAGAAAAACTAGGAGTGGTAAATACAGAATAGGGCACATTTTTACGTTTTTCTAAATTATACTCTCCCTTTTCAAGTACAGCAAATCGAACAATACGGTAATCATCTAGAGAGATATAGGTAAATTGAAGGGAGCTTGCTACATCACCCATAGCCCAGATATTGTCTGCTGTTGTTTTATAATGTTTATCAACTTTTATAAGACCTCTATCTGTAACTTCTACATTTGCTTTTTCTAGATTCAATGTTTCGATATTTGGTCTTCTTCCTGTTGCAAGCAGTATTTTCGTTTGTTCTATAGAAAAACGATCATCCTCTTTTTCATAGTAAAGAGTGTCTGCCTCAACATTTTTCGCTCTTGCTCCGCTGATGATTTTAATGCCTTTATTTTCAAGAATCTCACGGATCGTTTCTGCAATATCTGTATCTTCTCTCTTTAAAAACTCCTCAGAGCTGTCTATACGGTGACTTCGCTTCCAAAGGAAGCATACATTGAAGCAAATTCCAATCCGATATATCCGCCGCCGACAATCGTCAATCTACGCGGAAGATCTTCCAAGTCCATCAGTGATTCGCTGGTAAATACATTCGGATTTCCTTCTATCCCGTCTATTGAAGGAATAAAAGGATAAGCACCCGTGTTGATAAAGATCTTTTCTCCTTCCAGCCTCTCTTCATTATTATCCGTAGAAACGCAAACTGTATGCTGATCTATAAAGGCTGCTTCTCCATTGATAATATCTATATTTTCTAAAGAATCCAGCTTATCGAAGTTCTTTTTCCGAAGCATTGCGGTCATATTGTTCTTTTCTTCAACCGCCTTTTTATAAAAGTCTGCTTTTATATTGAAGTCTCCATCTTTTAAAACTGCCAGCTCTGCGTTTTTTACCAAAGATTTAGATGGAAGACATCCAACATTGATGCAGGTTCCGCCATACATTTTAGCTGATTTTTCAATTAGGGCAACTTTTTCTCCAGATTTTGCTAAATCCGCAACTAATGTCTTTCCCCCTTTTCCAAAACCGATAATTATTGAATTATATTTCATAAATACTCCTTTCGTGAGAATTTATATACTCAAACTGTTTATTATATACCCGATCTTCTACATGAAAAACGATTTAACTTATTCTTCTTTTATTACAAAAAAACTAAGTGCTTGCAAGCACTTAGTTTTTGATTATTGCTTTTCTGGAGCCGGAGCTTTCACTACAATCAGTTCCAGCTGCTCTTCATGAAGGTTTGTCACGTTCATTTTTATATCTTTAGGAATATTTAGTAGAGTTCCAGCTCTATACTCATGAGTTTCTTGATCATCAAGACCGATAGACAACGTTCCTTTTACAACAGTCATATACACATTTGAATTAGAAAAATGTTCTGGAAGCCCTTCATTTTTATTAAACAGCATATGAAGATAATGAATATTTTCGTCATACACCACTTTTTGAATCATCTTCTCCTCGCTGTACTCTAGCGGAAAAACTTTTTCAATCATACACTCTCTCCTTAAATTCAATGGCTATTCTTGCTTTTAATCAAAAAACAATAAATTATTTAACCCCATAACGCTCTTCTCACCTTTGCAAAAAGACTTGAATCGTCATAATCCAACACAGATTTTTTATATATTTTCATAGACAGGAATAAAACCAATACAGCAAAAAGCACCATTCCTAAAATAGACAACCAGACTTCTACCTGGGAAGCTGTACCTCCTGCAATTCTAAAGGGCATAATAAAAGGTGTAAAGAAGGGAATGAACGAGGTCACTTTTACAAACAAAGCTTGCGGTGAATTTAATGAAAACATTCCTATATAAAATCCTGCAATTAAAGGAATCATCATTGGAGTCATAGCCTTCTGCGCATCCTCTGCCTTTGATACAAAAGAACCGAACATCGCAGCTAAAACAATATACGTAAAACATCCGATAATAAACATAAATACTGCCGGTATGATAAGCCCTGTAAACCCTCCTAAGGAAGGTATTGCAACACCTTCCGGCAATGGCAAATTATCAAAGGGGAAGGTTAATATTGTAATAACCCCTACGATAGAATAGATCGCTATCTGTGTAAATATCGCCAATGATACACCAAGGATCTTCCCGAAAAATTGTGTCATCGGGCTGCTGCAGGACAGAAGTATTTCCATTATATGAGTTCCTTTTTCTTGAGCAATATTCGTTGCAATAATGGATGCATAGTTTGTTATAAACATAAACATTCCAAAAACCACAACATATGCAATTCCAAGTCCAATATATTTTCTGCTGAGATCAACAGTAGACTCTTCACCTTCTGGACCATAGGTTTTCGTAACCGTCTCGATATTCCAATCCGACTTATCTATTTGAGCAATCTCTTCTTCTGTTAAACCGAGACTCTTCGCACTTTCTCTCCGCTCTAGATCATGGAGTTCCGACTGTATCTTCGTTTGACTCATATCCGGGCTGTCATTTCGATTAATGAATCTGATTTGAACATTCCCATCGGATTCATTAATTTGATAGTATCCGGAGATATCATCTTCTCTTAAAGACTTTTCAGCCTCTTCTTGTGTTGTAATTTCTGTATTTAATTTCCAGTTATCACCTATTATCTTCTGAATCTCCTCATAATGAGCGGACTCTCCTATTAATGCAACGTCTCGATTTGTATTCATAGCACTCGCCGCTGCAAAAAATGATATTACTGCAATAACTGCTCCGATTATAATGGGAAGAAGAAGCAATATTACAAAGGAAAGGGATTTTACAGTCTGCAAATACGCATCTTTCGCTACAACCCATAGTTTACGCATCTTCTTCACCTACTTTCATTCTGAAAATCTCATCAAGGTCTGGGGACTGCTGGCTGAATGTTTGGATGAAACCATCTTTCGACAATAATTGGAATAATTCTTTACCGTATTCTTCCTTTTCGAGGATAAGTTCTGTTATTCCGGAAGGAAGCACCTTCCCAGATACAACTCCTTCTAAAGACAACAACTCGTCAAAAGTATATAAATCAGTCTCTACAAACACCCGATCCTTTGGAAACTGATTTCGAACCTCTTGAAGAGTACCGCTTAACACATTCCGCCCATCTTTCAACATCAATACCTTATCGCAGATATCTGTAACATTTTCCATATTATGGCTGGAAAAAATGATCGATGCCCCTCTCTCTTTTGCCTTTTTTATACTTTTTGCAAGAAGACCTGCATTCACAGGATCAAGACCGGAAAAAGGCTCATCTAATATAATCAGTTTCGGCTCGTGTATCAATGTACAGATCAGCTGAACTTTCTGCTGGTTTCCTTTGGATAATGTCTTGATTTTATCGGTCTTCTTCCCTTTTACCTGAAGCTCTTCAAACCATCCGTCGATTTTTTCAGCTGTTTCAGAACGCCGTTTCCCGCGCAGTTCTGCGAAGAAAAGAATCTGATCTTCAATCTTTCTCTTGGGATAAAGACCCCTTTCTTCGGGCAGAAATCCGATTTCGTCTAATACTTTTTCGTTAATTTCTCCGCCATTCCACAATATTTCGCCGGAGTCCATCTTCAAAAGTTTTAATATCATTCTGAATAAGGTTGTTTTCCCAGCACCATTTTGGCCGATCAGACCTAGAATTTCACCCGGCTCTATCGTAACAGATACATCATCCACAGCCTTTACCCCTGGAAAAGACTTCGACACGCCTTTTATTTCTAACATATTCGCCTCCTTCTATCCGCTCTTTTCACTATCTTCTATAAAAACTTCATAGGAATTTTTAGATTCCAACATTAGAGCCGTCTCTTTTGCGGATCTGTCTAATACTCCATATCCCCAAAAGTTAACTTCTATTCTTTAAATCCTTTTCCGAATTCATCTATAAAACATCGTTCGCTAAACTCCATTTTTTTAGGACCTTTGACTTCAGTGACAGGTTCTCCGATTGGAAAATAACCTGTTACCGTATAATCTTCAGGTACATTCAAGAGTTTTCCGATTTCTGCACCCTTTTCGTTTTCAATTTGACCTTGAATCCAAGTTGTCGCAAGACCAAGGTTTTCTACTGCCAATAATAAATTTTCTGCGCTGCTCCAAAATCCTCTTTATGCCTGCTAGGCCCTTTTCCTTTCAACGCCATTGCTTTTGTAGCAATAACCACGCATGCAGTTGAAGTTTTCGCCCATTCAAAACCATAAATATCCGCTATTTTCTTTACTTTTTCTTCTTCTAAAACCCCGATCATACGTGCCGACTGCAAGTTGCATCCTGAGGGAGCAAGAAAAGCTGCTTCTAAAATAGTCTTCAGTTCTTCTTTTGTCACCTTGCGGGATGAAAACTCTTTTCGATAGCTTCTTCTATTTCTTAGTAATTCTAATAGTTCCATACTTATGTCTCCTTATATATATAATTTATAAATCATTTATTCCCAATATAGTATTGTCTTACAAAATTATTATACTCTTTTTTTACTTTAACCCCAAATAAAAGAAGGAACCCTCTAAAGGCATTCCTTCTTTTATTTCATCTGCTTTTCTTTTTTTATACTGATATTAATAACGGTAGTTTGCCCCGATACCTAGTTCAAACTCGGACTGATCGCTGTCAACAAGGACGATTTCTCCTCCTGCTGCCATAACAGAAGAAACAATTTTTTCAATCTCTGCATCATCAAATTTTGTTGAAACAAATAGCGTTTCAATTTTTCCGGTATGAGCTTCCTTTTTAATTTCTTCGAGATCTTTCGTTCCTCTATCGTTTGCAATTTCAGTATGAAGTCCTTCAATTCTCTTATTAATTCGTTCAATATATTTAGGAAGGAGTTTTTCCCTTAAAGTATCTACCACTTCATTGATAGGAATAGAGTCGAAGGGCTTCTCGATTTTTTCGTAGATCGGAATACTGTCTGCACTTTCCGAAAAAGATGCAACACTATCTGTCGTCCCGAATAAGATAACTGGAAGAGTACTGTCTTTGAAAAATTCTCCTAGTTCTTTATCAAGATAACGATAGTATTTTTCCATATCCTTTTCATCCTCTTCCGGTTTTGATTTCTGACCGTGGAGAGAATTTGAAGTATTTCTTGTAAAGTTTACATTCGTTTCATTATCATTATCATCATACAAATCTGTGAATTTATCGCACACTCCAGGGGTCTCTACTTCCTTGATCTCTCCGTTGATTAAGGAAAAGAGACTGTATCGGTCCCTAGAGATATCTAAAAGATAATAGTCATTCGGTGTTTCGTAATAGTTCATAAGCTGAAGTATATCAAAATGATCGCTTACTACTACTTTTTCATTTATCCGGCCTCCTAATCGATAGATACGTGTTCTTTCGGCGTCGATAAGAACAGCGAGACCTTCAGTTGAATTGTTCCAAAAATCGATGTCTTCTTTAAGATTATGAGCTTCTTTAAAGAAATCTTTACTCTCTTTCCCTTCTGTTTCTTCGAATTTCTCTTCTGCTTTATTTAGAAGATTTTTGAATCGAAGGGGATCTTGTTTATTCTCCGGGGAACTTTTATGAGTTGGCAAATAGATACTAACTAAAGGCCCTTGAGTCTTTTCTGCTAATTCTCTTAATAATGTATTTTTCATATTGCCTCCTTTTATAGTTCATATTAAATCTTTACCCGAATATTGTTAGAATCAACCTTTATTGAAAAAAGAAAAGCTAGAGTATTGCAATCAACACTCTAGCCCTTTAATCTTTATGATATTGCTTTATAGGCTGTAATCGTAGAATTTCTTAAATATCTTTTTAAATCAATATTAAGTCCCCATTTTCCTGCATATTCATCTGAAACTACTTTTGTTTCAATATCAATATTCACAAAACCTGTTTCTTTTAAAATCCTTTCTAGCTCTTCCAGAGTTAATGCTCCTGCAACTCATGTGCCGTACATTCTAGGATCATCAAGGACTTCTTGGGGAAGATGTTCTGACAAAGTAATATCCGAAATCCCGATTCTCCCGCCTTTTTTTAAAACTCTTAAAATTTCTCTATAGACAATACTCTTGTCTGTCGCAAGATTAATAACACAGTTGCTGAGAACAAGATCGATGCTGTTGTCTGCTATAGGAAGAAATTCGATCTCTCCTAGACGAAATTCAACATTTGTAAATTTCCTTTTTTCAGCGATCATGCGAGCCTTTTGTACCATTTCTAATGTCATATCCACGCCGATTACATGCCCGGATGCTCCAACCTTTTTTGCGGCAATAAATACATCCATTCCCTTTCCGCAGCCAAGATCAAGAATCGTCTCGCCTGGTTTTGGTTCCGCTTTTTCTTGAGGGTTTCCGCAGCCCAATCCCATATTCGCCTCTTCTGGAACAGAATCCAGCTCTTCTTGGGTATATCCTAAGGCCTTGCCTAATTCCTTTGTTTTAACTCTTACCTTTTTCTTATCCGAAGCAATATCTTTGTAAAAGTCTGCAACAGATTTTTTAATGTCATTTTCTTTCATCTATATCAAACCTTTCTTGATTTTAATTATCGGACTGCCAAAAGCATGCATATCTTCATAATCCATTGTTCTAGGTTTATTATAGGCCTTATAAAAAAATACTGCAAACGTCATTCCACCTGTAAAACACTTCGCATCAAAACCTATATATTTTATTAAGAACTATAATACAAGGTGAAGTGTTTTAAATTAAGCACAGCCTGCAACTATATTTTATCAACGGATCTTCCAATCTCTTTCAACAATTCACCTTCTGATTTCACTATAGAAAAAGTTCCATTTGTTTCCAATACAACAGCGGCAACTTCCTCCATTGATCCGCTTCCCGAATTCTTAACAGCCTGCATAATCTCGTCTTCCGCAACCCTCTCTTTTTTCATTCTCTTTTTAAGAAATTCGCCTTTATAAAAAACAAGCGTCGGTTCCGATTTGATCATTTTGTTGAATCCATCAAATCTTGATGATAAAAAGGTGATAATAAACTGAAGAACAACAAGTATTGAAATCATTGCCAGCCCTTCCACCAAGGATATTGACTTGTCAGTGATAACTGTTGCAAAGATGGATCCTAACGCGATTGTCACAATGAAATCAAATGAATTGAGCTTTGATAATGACCTTTTTCCCGACACTCGAAGCAGTACAACTATAAAAATATAGTATATTGTTCCGTAGATTAGGGTATGAAGCACTGAGTTTCCTGATATTATTTCTATTATATTCATCAACCTTTCTTATTTCTTATTTCTTACTTCTCTTTTCTGCCTGTCCTGTAAACATCGAAACAGGACTATTGTCATATCTATGCTGATAAGATGAACTTAATCTTCCGCCTTCATCGATGCAGTAAACACATTCGTTCCAGCTAAGATTAATAATCATCTCCCCGGTTTGGGTTCAGCTTTTTCCTGGGATCTCCGCAGTCCAACCCCATACTCGCCTCTTCTGAAACAGAATCCATCTCTTTTCGGGTATGTCCTAAGGTCTTGCCTCATTCCTGCGTTTTAACTTTTACCTTCATCTTACCCTCTGCAACATTGAAACACCGGTTTATTCTATTTTTGATACCGGCCTTTCAGTTGCTGTTTCTATTTTTGTCTTTGTCTTAATATGCTTATTATAAAACTTATCAATAAAGACTGCAATTGCATTGTCTCCAGATATATTCGCTGCTGTTCCGAAACTGTCTTGAGTAAGATATAAGGTGATCATCAGCTGTTGAAGTACTTCTGTTGAAATTCCAACCATCGGCAAGAAAGGAAGAGCTGACATTATAGCTCCTCCCGGAGCCCCTGGCGCTGCAACCATAGCAACACCCAGCATCATAATAAAACCTAAGATCATCGTAAACTCATGAGGCATATTATACATGAGTAGAACTGCCGTTGCACAAGAAGTAATCGTTATCATACTTCCTGCAAGATGAATCGTGGCACATAAAGGAACAACAAAATTTCGGATATCCTCGGATACACCATTTGCTTCAGCACATTTTATATTAACAGGAATGGTCGCTGCAGAAGACTGTGTTCCGATCGCAGTCATATATCCAGGAATTTGATTTCTAATAAGCTTGACTGGATTTTTCCCAGCATAGGTTCCAAACACGACAAATAAAAATGAAATATAGAGCAAATGCATAACGATTACGATAATAAATACTTTCCAAAATACAGAAAGAACACTAAATACTGATCCTGCATAACTCATATTCGCAAAGTTTCCTGCAATGTAAATAGGTAAAAGCGGGATAATAACCTTATTTAAAACTTTAATAATAATTTCTCCAAAGTCATCGAATACCTCGTATAAAGCCTGCCCTTTCCCTTGTCCTTTTAGCCAAGAAATACCAAGGCCCATCATAAAAGCAAAAACGATTGCCGCTGTAACATCAAGCATCGGTTCAAGGGGTATCGTAAAAATAGCTTGAAGACCTTCCCCTGTTTGGGAAATCTTTTGAACCAGTTCATCTGTTATAAACGTTGGAAAGAAGTTGGAAGCAACAATATAGGCAATAGATCCTGCGATGATAGTGGATCCGTAAGCTGTTAACGCTGTAACTCCAAGAAGTTTCCCTGCTCCATCCGTTAAATCCGCAATTCCTTTCACTACAAATCCGATAATCATCAACGGAATAACGAAGTTCAAAAACACGCTAAACAAGCTGGAAAATGTTACCAGTACCCTGATTACAACCTCTGGAATAAACTTCATTTGTCCGATGGCAATACCGAAGATAATTGCAAGAATTAACCTGGGTACTAAACCTAATTGTATTTTCTTAGTCATATAGACCTCCTTTAAATTTTAATACATTTATTTGATGTTTCTTTAGAGACTTCTTTATGTATCCTTGCTTTTCTTTCCTCGCTAACATTTATTACCCACTTAGTGTCTATTTTATACAATTAAACTACTTTTGTGAATAGTTTTCGTTAAATAAATTACATTGAATTTTCTGAATTGATCTTTCATCTTTCTATCTAGAGATTCTGAGATAATATTTATCTATAATTATTCTTTTTCATCTCATAACATTTCTAAAAAATTTATGAATTGCAGCACTTTTTGTAAAACGAATCTCCTGAAAATCCTTTTCTTCTTTTCCCAACAAGACAAAAAATCCCACATTGAATAGACAATGTAATACATATCCTCTCTTTTAATTTTATTTTATGATAGCAAACAAAAAGAAAAGATTTCTTTTCATCAAAAAAGAAATCTTTTCCTGTCCTTTTATATTAAGTAAAAAATGTAATATTTCAGTACTTCTCCTTCGTTAGACATTTTTTATAGCTTCTATCTATTAAAACAGCGCCTATGGGTGCTGTGAGTATTATAGATAAAACTGCAACTGTTAATGACAAGTCTCCTACCGAAAGCCCCATCGCTAAAGGAAGTCCTCCAATCGCTGCCTGAACAGTCGCTTTGGGCATATAACTAAAGACTATAAACAATCTCTCTTTTTTATTAAGCTTTGTTTTTACAAGACAAAGAAATACACCTGCTATTCGAAACAACATTACTGAAAAGATCAGCAGCACTGCCGGTATCCCGGCCTTTAGCCCATAGTGAATATTAACCGTTGCTCCAACTAAAACAAAAAGCAGAGGCTCTGCTGCTACCCATAGTTTTGAAAACTTTAAAGAGAGTCTTTCGCCTAACTCCTTTTTCTTTTGCTGGATTGCCGCTGCTAATGACATAACTGCCAGCAAACCCGAAAATCCTATATTTCCAGTAAAGTTTTTTTCTAATGTAACCAGAAGAAAAGAAAAAGATAATACAATGACCACTTTCCCAGAATCTCTGATATGGAACCTTGTAAAAATGTGAGTTAATATCATTCCAACAACAGAACCAATAACTACTCCCAGCACTATTGACGAAGGGATCTGCAAAAATTGAAGTGCTCCTGCGCTTTTTCCTGCAGCCACGCTTGTAAAAGCTGTAAAGAGCACAATAACAAACACATCATCTACGGATGAACCTGCCATAATCATCTGAGGGATGCTTTTCCCTGTTCCATAGCCTTCTTCTATAAGATTTAACATTCTAGGAACCACTACAGCAGGAGATACAGCAGCTACCACCGTTCCCATAATCGCAGCATCTAAAAGACTTATCTTAAATAAAAGAGGCGCTATGAGAATCATTCCTGCAATCTCTATACTCGCCGGTAAAAAACAAAGCAGAAGTGCTGGTCTTCCAGATTTTCGTAAACTCTGGATATCTAAATTCAATCCTGCACGAGTTAGTATTATAATAAGAGCAATCTGTCTTAACTCCGTTGAAATATTCAATATACTTTTGTCTAATATATTTAACATATAGGGTCCCAGAACCATACCTGTAAGAAGCATCCCTAGAAGGCTGGGAAGTCGGATTTTTTCAAACACATCCCCTAAAAATATCCCCAATAAAAATATCAAAGCTAATGAAAACAGCATCTTATTTCCCCTTTCTCATAAAAAAAGCTGACAACTCTATGAATAATCCATAGAAGTCATCAGCTAACATGCAGTTTAGGCAAAGCCAAGGGAGAACTTCATTCCCTGTAAAAATAATACTTTACACAAATATTATTGTCAATTCATTTTTTAACTAGCGCTATCTTTTTTGATCTCTTAACTCGATCATTATCCTGACAGCAGCTTTTAGGATTTGAATCACCGCCGCTGCTCCAAATACCAGCAATATAAAATAATAAGCCCGTATGCTTTGAGTCGTGTTTAACATTTTAAAACCGATCCATAATCCAGAAAGAATAAATACCCCGGCTGTTTCATACAAAGCTTTTCTGCTGAGCCTTTTCTTGTTTTTATAAAAGAATAGAATTAAAAGGATCGATAGAATAATAAGCCCTGCAGTAAAGGCTGTCTGTATCTCTTCTACAGGATATGTGTTTTCCCAATTCCTATTCTTATACAACACATATCTTGCCATTCCCATCCTTCTTCTCGTAAAATAATTCAATACAAAGGCCCCTATAAAAAGAAGTATTTGGATCAGAGTGGCGAAAAGATAGAGTATATTTTTCTTATTGATATCTTTCATCTTTATTGTTTTTTGGCTTTATCTGTCGTTAAATCTTTTACCTTGACGTATTGGACGTCTGAAGTTTTTGGATCTCCTAACTGAACATCATTCTCTGGATCCATCTGCCATTGGAACCATCCACCGTCATAAACTGTCACATTTTCTTTTCCGCTTTCATAGGCTTTTAAAAACGGAACTGCTGCTCTCCAGCCTGTGCCGCAGTAGTAAGAAATTTCGTTATCGAAGGAAGCATCGGACTCTTTTAAAATCCCTTCTACTTTATCAATATCTATCGTTGTACCGTCTTCATTATTATAAGTTCCGTCATCGGTATCTTTTCCCCAAATAGCTCCCTTTGGTTCTCCAGCACGGTCGATATATCCGTAACCGCTCGTTTTTCCCTCAAACTCGTCTCGGCTTCGAATACTGACAAGTCTAAAATTATCGTCATTTGCAAGCTTATCTTTCACTTGATCAATCGAAAGAATATACTCGGGATGAGCCGGAACATTTACACCGAAAGCTTTGTCTGTCGCTTTTGGAGCATTGCTTCCTTTTTCTAATTCATATCCTGCGTTTGACCAAGCTTCAATCCCGCCGTCCAATGCTTTAACATTCTCAACACCAGCCCATAATAAAGCCATAGCTGCACGATCGTCTCCAGAAAACTCAGGAGAAGCGCCATATACAACTACCGTTGTATCCTTTGTAATACCAAATTTCTTGCATAAAGCTTCGATTTCCTCCGGTGTACGGATATTCCAAAACTCTTCTGATTCGATATTATCTGTATTCATATGAACAGCGCCAGGTATATGGCCTTCTGTGTAAGCCGGATTATCTGCTTCTTCTCCCCATGCAACATTTAAGATAATATAATCTTTCGATTCCTCCTGATTGCCGTCAATTAAGCTTTTAAGCCATTGAGGTGTAACAAAAATTTTTTTTACACCTACTGGATCTGCTTCTGTTTTTTCCTCAGATACTTCCCTTTGTGCCGTTTCTTCTTTTTTTGTCTCTGTGCCTGTATTGCTGCATGCAGTAGTGAAAAACACTGCTGCCATCAATAAAAACATAAGACTAATAATTCTTTTTTTCATTTCTTCCTCCATCATTATAGTAATTAATATATACCATCTTCCATGATATCGGTCGAGATGAACATTTTTGCATAATTAAGGGAGAATAATATTCCTATTTAGTAGGTTCTTCTTCGTTTCCAAAGGTTTCATTATCCTCTTGGGTAGATTTTCGGATAATCTTTTTTGTTTTTTGAAGGGGATAAGGTACTTCTTCTTTTTGAAAATATTCCACATCTATAACCTCTTTTACTGCCAGTTTATTATTTTCCCCTACTTCTACTACTATAAAATCTCCTTTTACAATAGAAGGATCTTCTGTCCTATAGTAATATACTTTATCATCTCCAAATATTACACTTAAATAGATATAGTCGCTTTCTCTCCGTTTTCTTTTGTTATAAATGGAAGGATTAAACAGATCCCCTATTCCAATATGAAGTAATAACTCCAATAAATTATTAACAAAACTCCACCAACTCTTCGGCAAAGAATTTTTATCGTATGTTCCGATAATTTTATGCTGAGGCCTTTTTCGAAAGTCAATCGTAATTTGGAAATCTCTTCGAGGATTATTATCTTCTATTGTATCGTTCTCATTGCCGGCAATTTGATTAAAAAAACTATAATCCCATTGATCTAAAAAAGAGGAAATGATTTGATCTACTTTATATATTTTGCTGATCTCGCAAATCCCTTCTACCCGCTGTTCGTGTTTTAGCGTTTCAGTTTGTCTGAAGATCGATAATCAGTATTTCATAGTAATCTTCGAATCCGCTGAAAAAAGAATCATTCTTTATGGATTTTACATTATGAGATAATGTACTGTGATATTCTAGTTTTATTCTCTCTATTTTCTCTTTTATTAAACCTTTTCCATCAAAAAGCAGAAGATTTTCTATTTTTATCCTGTCTCTTATTCTTTTTGATAATTTTTCCAAGGACTCTTCTTCCTGAAAAAGATATCCAGAATACTGAAAAACCTCATTTTTCTGATTTTCCAACTTTACAAGCCAAAAACTTTGCTGATCAACTATATCTAAAGCGATATCTTTTTTAAAATATGTACTTAATTCTAAGAGAAGTTTTTCTGCATGTTGTTGTGTTATTTCGATCTCTTTTATTCTTCCTGGATCTAAATTTCCTTTTTTCTCTTCATAAATATAAGCTTCAAGTGAAACATTTCCATCTTCTGCTAGGATAAGTTTCTGCTGAATTTCTTCTCTATCTTCTAGCGGTTGACCAAAGATCGCATTATTTGAGATAATAGTAATTTTTTTCGGCTTACCCCTAAAAAGAAATGGATTCATGCCAGTATTTGAACATAGCATTTCCATTCGTCCTAATACTGTAATAAACCAAAGGCGGTTGAAGGGAATTAAGAGACCTTCTTTTGTCCATTGACTTAAATGCTTCCACATGGAAAAAAGTATCGTTCCTAATCTCTCTATATCTGAAATTCGGATAAGCTCTTCGTAAAGCACAGATATATCCGCCAACGCTTCTTTTTGAACCAGCCCGCCGGATTGAAGTTCTTCTGCCCTTATCTGAAAACCTAGAGAAAAACACTCCTTCGGAAAATTTTGATTCACTTCGGATTCCTTTGTCATAGGGTTTTGAAAAATCAATATCCATTTATATGCAAAATCAGAGATCTTTTTTTTATCTGCCATGGCTGTTCTCCTCTCCTTTGAGCCTATTGATGTAGATAAATATCCTTGCCTATACTTCTATTTATCTTATCCATAATTTTTATCTATGATTTTAAAAAAAGAAGCAGAATCCATCTTCTGCTTCTTTTCATAAAAAAACTACTTTGCACTGCTCCATCCGCCATCGATAGGCAAAGCTATACCAGTAACATAAGCTGCCTCTTCAGAACCTAAAAATATCGCTCCTGCATTCAGCTCTCCTTCATTGCCTGGTCGTTTTAATGGTACAGTAATTCCCATATATTGTTTGAAATCATCTGTTTCCAATGTGTCGATCGTTAACTCTGTAGTGAAAAACCCAGGGCAAATTGCATTTACAGTGATTCCTTTTGGAGCCAGCTCTGCAGCCGCCGCTCTTGTAAAGTTTATTACACCGGCTTTTGAAGCATGATAGGCAGAGGTGTTTTGATTCGTTCCTAAAATCCCGTACATAGAAGCAATATTAATAATTCTTCCGTAATTCTTTTCCGCCATTTTATTCGCCACAGCACGCGTCATCTTAAATACTGAAGAAAGGTCCGTTTCGATCGTAAAATCCCATTCTTCATCCGTCATTTCAGTTACAGCTGCATTCTTGCTGCTTCCTGCGTTGTTGACTAAGACATCTATTTTGCCAAATTCTTTAACAGCCTTTTCTACAGCTTCATTTACTTCTTCTGTAACAGTAACATCACATTTTACAGGCAGTACTTTCGTTCCGTATTGTCTTAAATCTTCTGCTACAGCTTCCAACTTTTCTATACGTCTTGCGGTAATAACTAGATCCGCCCCTTGTTGTGCAAATCCTCTGGCCATTTGTGTGCCAAGACCTGAAGATCCTCCAGTGATAAAGACTACTTTTCCCTTATAATCAAACATAATTCCTCCTATAAAATTTACACTTGTAATTCAAAGTTTTATATACTTATAAATACTATTATACTTTATATTCATTATCTGTCGCCAGTCTGATATATAAACAGACTATTTCCCTGTTTATAGAAAAAAGACTGGAGATATATTCTCCAGCCCTGTTGGTTTTATTTAAGATCTTTCTTTTTTTCCTTTTCCTTTTTCTCAGAGACTTCTTCAAACTCTTCTAAAAGCTGTTCTCTATCTTTTTTAGATAAAGCCTTTTTCGCAATAGCTGAGAACTCATCCTCTTCCTCATCCATATGATGCTCTAACACCTCTTTTAACACAGCGAACTTCGCATCCCAAGTTTCATTTTCTATAGATGTTCTTTCTAATACACTAAACTGGTAATTTCCAAGCTTATGCTCCTCGATCATTTCTAAAACCGTATCTAAGTCTTTTCCCGACACATTCTCTTTTACAGCCGGAAACACTACTGCTTCTTCCCCGTTATGATGACCGTATAATTTAACAAACAGTTTTCTAAAAAGCTTCTTTTTTTCTTTTCCAGATGCCTTTTCGATTTTCTTCATCAATTTTTTAAACTCGCTATGTTCTTCTTTGTTATGCTTAATATAATCCATGACGCCCCCCAATAATGTTTTTATACTTCAGTTATTTATACCTGTCCATCCTAAATTTAAACAAATTATGAAATTTAGAGATTTTACATAAAAAAGGGCTTATGTGCTCAGCCCTCATAAAATCTATTTTTCATTCTCCAGTTCTTGTATGGCTTTTTCTAAACGTTTTTTATCTTCTCCTGAGATCTTTGGAAATTTAGGATTGATACTCTTTAGAAGATCCAGAGCAATTTCGCCGGCAAGAAGCCTTGAATACCAAGCATTGTCTGCAGGCAGTATATACCAAGGCGCCCAGGGTGTGGAGGTTTTTTTAATTATTTTCTCATAAGAATCTTGAAACACATCCCATCTTCTCCGGTCTTCGATATCGCTGAAAGAAAATTCCCAATTCTTTTCGGGATCTTTCATTCTTTCTAAAAGCCTATCTCTTTGAGCCTCTTTAGAAATATAAGGGAAGATTTTAATAATTGGAAAACCGCTTTCTACTAAATATTTTTCGTATTGATTGATATGATTGCAGCGTATTTCCCACGTCTCTTTATCCTTTCTCTCCCCGTGGTCTGGAATCGTCCCTTCACCATCTTTTGCCAGCAATGCCAGTATTTCTTCATAATAGGAACGGTTTAACACAGAAATTTGTCCTCTCTCCGGCAAAGCTTGATGGCTTCTCCATAAAAAATCATGCTTTACTTCCACTTCTGAGGGTTTATGGGAGGAGGTTATTTTTAACCCTTGTGGAAGAAGATGCTTGAATATAAAGGCTATGATTTCGTCTTTTCCAGCTGCGTCCATCGCCTGCAATATTAGCACGATCCCCTTTTTTTCTTCTGCATGAAATTTTGTATGAAGATCCGCTAATCTTTCAGTCATTTCCGGAATTAATTTTTCCTTCAATTCCTCATCAGAGTAGAGAGTCTTTTCGCATTGGTTGAAGTCCTTCAAATCCAGTTCTTTATCTGAATCAAACCGGTATTTGCTAATGTCTATTTTCATTTTTTCACCTATTTTCTTTATTTTTTATTAAAATACCCCAACCCATAAAATCTATTCACTCTGCTTTTTGTTTTTTATACCCTGTTTATCCGCGAAAAATAAATCATCTTGGATTAATTCACTTTATTTCTTGGTGTTTCTCCATTCTTATAGTCCAATAAATTGTCTACACAGGCTCTTCCCATTTCCATTCTCGCCTCCACAGTAGCATTTCCTAAATGGGGAATAAGAGTAACATTATCCAATTCTAAAAGCTCCTTTGAAACTTTCGGCTCAAATTCGTATACATCTAAGGCCGCACCTTGAATAGCTCCCTCTTTTAACGCTTCTACCAACTCTGACTCGTTCATCAAAGGACCTCTCGCTGCATTGATAAAATAAGCTGATGATTTCATCTTATCAAACTCTTCTTTCCCAATCATATGATGAAGCTCTGGAGCAAAAACAGTATGAATACTTAGAAAATCTGATTCTTTTATTACGTCTTCCTTCTCCTTATATACAACCCCTTCCGCCTCGATATCTTCTTTTCGATTTCTGGAATAATATATTACATTCATCTCGAATGCCAGCGCCCTTTTTGCAAGAGTCTTTCCGATGTTTCCCATACCGATAATCCCCAACGTTTTACCTTTTATCTGATTACCCAGAAAATAAGTCGGTCTCCATCCTAAAAATTCGCCCTTGCGGAGATTTTTTTCAGCTTGTGATAATTTTCTGGAGGCGGAAAGTATCAATGCAAAGGCAAGTTCTGCTGTCGAAACAGCCGAAGAAGGAGCAGGGGCATTGGTCACAACAATCCCTTTTTCCTTAGCATACTCTATATCGATATTATCGAAACCGGCGCCGTAATTTGCGATGATCTTTAATGTTTCTCCCCCGTCTATTATTTCTTTATCGATCTTATCCGATAAGGGGCAAACCAATCCCTCCGCATCTTTTATTTTATCCATGATCTCTTCTTTCTTGAGAGGAGTATTGCTGTTGTGATAATCTACATCAAAATTTTCTTCTAATGCCTTAATAATTTCTTCTGGTATCCTGCTTGTTACTACTATTCTCAATTCTTATCCCTCCTTTTATTCTTCTTTAACTACTTTACCCGATATTTTCTGGTAAAATCAAAGTAAGTATCTATCATAGATATAGAAATAGAAAGGAGTTATTATGGACCAAATATCTTTATTGAAAAAAACAAGAGACTATATAAAATTCCCTATCCGTAAAATTGCCCCTAATGAAGATCTTTTAAATAGATTTCAAGAACATATACCAGAAGATGTTCTGTTTTAAGCAAATAATATAGATCTCGTCCTTTTAGCGAGGCTTTTTATGAATGGACTAAAATTCAGGAAACAAATTCTTTTATTAAAAAATTTTTCCGCAGATAGCAGCTGTAAAAAACAGGGATCCTGCTACTATATGTATAAGAATCCCTGTTTTTTGTTAAGTTTCCTTTTTCTTTTTTATTCGAAGAAGCTCTCCTTTTATCTATTTTAAAATTCTTCCCCTCATCTTATAAGGCAGGTAGAAGAATCTTTCGCAATCTTATGTATCCGTATTCATCTATTTCTTTTAAAAATTGCAAGAACTCAAAAGAGCCACTACAATAAAGATTAATATCGCCTTTTTCATGATCTTACCTCCGTATTCATAATCAATATTTGTACTCTCTTATTTTACCTTAATTATCCTAACAACTATCTTCAAAAAAGCTACATGAAATACAAGAAATTTCTACATTTTATTTTTCAGCAAATAAATATCTTAATTAATGATATTATATTTATAAATCAGGCTATTAAGAAGAAAAATAATTCTATTTCCTTAACCTAAAATACAGGAGGTTTATTATGAAATACCGTCTCTACAATCGTTTGGCTGAAAAGCCCACAAAATGGCCTATATGGTAGGGCCTTGTTCCTTTTCTTCTCATGGCTGTCCCTTCCTTTCTGCTGAACTTTCTTACTATGATTCCGGGACTTGGCAACGTAATCATACAGCTTAGCCCTATTCTTCATTTGATCATTGCCTTTCTTTTGATCTATATCGTCTTTGTGTTCCTTTCAAAAAAGAAACCCAGATCTGCAGACTTAGGCTTTGATACGAAAACATTAACGAAAAAAAATATCATTATTGTTCTCCTCACCTTTGTTATCACTCATTTGATCTTTTATTTTCTATCAAAATTAAGAGGCGTTACTTCTAATCCTCAAGTAGAATTTACAAGTGGAGGATTCGGAAAAGGCTTTGTTGCTGATCTAATACTCATAATTGCTGGAACCATAATCGCTCCAGTTTTTGAAGAATTGATTTATCGCGGATTTATGCTGCGCTCTTTTCATGATGGATTATTAAAATTTTTCCCAAAATCTACTGGGATTTTTGGTATTCCCGCAATTCTTTCCATCATTTTAACAGCCATAGCTTTCATCCTGCCCCATGTTGCTGATCTAAATATTAGTGTAATGACACTCGCCTATTTTGTAACGAGTGCCGGATTCAGTATTGTTTATCTATTGACTCGTTCTATGACAGCAGCTATGGTTAGCCATTCCCTTCAAAGCTGTTTTGCTACTACGCAGATTCTGATATTCGGACATGGAGACTATGCAGTATCCCCAATTGTATACGGAATTTCAATATTTTGTCCTGTTATCGTCTATTTTATAGGAACAGCAATGCAGAAAAGATATAAAAAAAGGGAACAAATAGTAGAATAAACTTAAAAAGAGCTTTCCATCAGGAAAGCTCTTTTTAAGTTTATAGAAATATACAAATAATACTTTTCTATATTCTTAGGATATATTAAATTATTGACCTTCTAAAAAGATTTTTTCTTATTCAAATCTTTCTTCTGTTCCTTGATCATCCTTAAGGTAACAGGGTCCATTTCACCATGATAAAATTTGTCCAGCACTTTCTGAAAAATAGTATCCCCGCTGATAGATAAAAACAATGTCATGGAAGATCGTAGTTTCTTATCGTCTGGAGACCCAAAAACTGCAGTTGGATCACTTGTATCTATTTCCAGCAACGCCTGTGTTATCTCTAAAAGTCTCATCCAAAGAACCTTGTTTTTTGTATACTCCTGTGCTTCTTTCAGATCTTTTATGCCATAGTAAAGTGCTGTTTCGCTTCTCCCCAACCCTTTAAGCTGAGGGAAGATATACCACATCCAATGTGACTTTTTTTGTCCTGATTGAATTTCCCGAAGGGCTCTGCTATACGAGTCTTCTTGCGCCTTTAAAAAACGATCTAGTGATGCCATCTTATTTCTCCTCTATTTTTTTCATATTGCTCTATCGATATAATAAAATACGGTCTTGCAGTTATTTTACCCATAAAAACAGTGTTCATTAAATATTAAATTATTTACATAAAAAGATAATTTTGTCATTTATTAAGGTCTATCTTGTTATCTCTTCAGAATGCTTGGGTAGATAATTAATGAAGCAAAAAATAAAAGGAGGATCTACATATGACACATGATAAAAACAAAGAATTAATACAAATATTGGAAGAATGTACCGCTGCCTGCAGCCATTGTTTCGATGCTTGCTTGAAGGAAGAAGATGTAAAAATGATGGCTGGCTGTATCCGCTTAGATGTGGAATGTTCTGAAATCTGTTCCCTGTTTTCAAAAGGGCTCGCAAGGGATACCCCCTTCGTGAAAGAACTCGCAGCAGCTTGTGCCGCAATATGCGAGGCCTGCGGCAAGGAATGCGAAAAACATGATCATGATCACTGCCAAAAATGTGCAGAAGCCTGCTTTAAATGTGCGAAAGCCTGTAAAGATGCCGCTTAGTATTTAAATATGCAAAAGCCGGGCAGCTTAAAGAGGCTCCTGCTGTTATAATAGGAATTTTCTGCACCATTTTCTTGATTGGTTTGGAGAAAATTTTTAAGACAAATTATTGTATGAAACACAAAAGCACCGCCAAGATACATCATCTTGACGGTGTTTTTTTATAATAATTCTTTCACTTTTTCTTCTATAAATTCCTGCATCGGTTTGCCTTCTATTTTAATACTTCCATCTAAAAAGTCAGCGATCAATTTGAAAAAATTAATGGTTAATGTATTTCCGTCTACATAATAGGTATCTTCATGGCCTGGAATAAATACAATGTTGATCTCTTCGCTTTTTGTTTGTTCTGTATACTCCTCTTTTAAATGGTCCAAGTTGAGCAATTTCACCGATTGAAGCATTTCTTTCATATTGTCCATATCTTCTGTCATCCACATGTTGTTATTCCAAAAACGAGATTCTTTTTTTGTGGGATGATTGACCAGTTCTCTGTTGGATAATGCAGACATCACTTTGCGGACGGATTCTTTTGTAAACTCCTTTCCATAAAGAGGCGCCATTTCCGTTTTTTCTGAAACCTCAATACAATAAGCATCAACCACTTTTTCTTTTGAGCTCATACTTTCCCAAAAAAACACCATCATTTCCAATACATCATAATTAATCTTGATTCTATTTAACATATATTTCCTCCTTTGGAATCAGCATTGTTATAATTATATCATAAAACGCCTTCCAATTTTTTATATAGCTTATTTCGTCAGCTGCTAACATTTATTTATCATTAATAGAAACAGAATACAAGTTTTATTTCAAACAAAGATTAAAATGTCTTTTTGATCTCTGAAACTTTTTTCGTAAAAACAGCATTCTCCTCTCCATAGTTCTTTAGCCTATCGATCTTGTCTAAGATTTTGCAGTTTTAATTTTTTTAACAAAAAACCGGGCTCTGATTCTTTTCCCGGTTCATTTTTATCTTGTATTTTCTTCCTTTTGACAATTTTTTCCTATGGGCTTTCAATTTCTTAAACGCCCAGTTATAATGGCTTGAAGTTGCCCAATAAAAGCAGTTTCCTAAAGCAGCAGTCTCGGTCCATGAGAATATATTCCTTGAAAACAATTCTTCATTTGTAAACTTTCTAATGATGTTCATTACTTCTATATGGCTTTTAATAATCATATTCTTTGAATCTTCAAAGGATGTTCTTTGATGTATATTCCATATGCCGTTATTCATGCACTCATAGGTTTCCCAGTTGTAAGGTTCCGGCAGGAAAGGTTTTTCTATACCTTCCATATTGGAGTTGATCCATTTTATCAGAAGCTGATGCCATTCATAGAGTTGAACTAGAATATCTCTAAGATTTTTGTCTCTTTTCCAATGTCCCAGCTTTCTATTCGGATCTTTTGAAAAATCGAATTTTGTACTTAATTCTATGTAGTTCATTGAACTTATAAAATCCCAGAGTTTAGCGTAATCATGATCTGCTTTTAATAATAATTCCACTTTTGTTTTTGGTCTAGCCATGCTGCACCTTCTTTCTGCTTTATTGAATAAGTCGTCCTGTTGTCTCCTTCAGGGTTTAGTAGACTATATTTTCTAGAATTCCATTTAAATAAGCAAGGACAATCCCATAATTCGTCATAGGAATTCCCTTCTCTTTACAGTATTCTACCCTATTTACAACATGACTTCTATTAAACATGCAGGCGCCGCAATGAATAACCAATTGATATCCTTCCGGCGAAAAATCACCGCCGCGTACAAAGTCAATCTCTATATTTTTTCTTATTCTATTTTTAAGAAGTTTCGGTATTTTTATTCTCCCAATATCTTCTTCCATAGGAGGATGGGTGCAGGCTTCCGCAATTAAAATTTTCCCATTCTCTGGAAAATCACTTAGTACTCGAGTTGATTCCACAAAATAATCGATATCACCTTTATATTTCGAAAAAAGCACGGAGAAAGAAGTTAGAGGAACTCCTTCCGGTTTCTGTTCATACACATAAGAAAAACATTGTGAATCTGTAATGATCAAATTCGGCATTTGCGCCATATACTCTATAGACTGTATGAAATTATCTATTGAAGCTGATATTACAACAGCCTTTTTATCCAACAATTCCCGTATCGTCTGAACTTGAGGCAGAATGAGCCGGCCTTTTGGAGCCTGGATATCCTGAGGCATTACGAGAAGAACCAGATCCTTCTCTTTCACAAGACTCCCTGTAATAGATTCTTCTTCTCTTTTTACAGCTTGCTCTAATTCCCGAAACAATTCCTTTAAAAAGCTGTCTTCTTCCAGATCGAAAAATATACAGCTGCTCCTTTCTGCCTCTTCCAGGGCAGATTGATATTCTCTTCGGCACATATAGATTACGGGAATTTCTTTTTTCTTTAATTCTTTAAGAATCTCCCGGTCTGCTTTTCGATCGTCTGAAAAGACAAAAATTCCTATATCCGATTCTTCTACGGCTTTTTTTGTATTGAGAAGCCGCTCTTTTCCCAGTTCGCTTTCATCGTAATAACCGGGAGTATCTATAAACACAACTGGACCTACATTATGAATCTCCATACTTTTATATACATTGTCGGTGGTAGTGCCTGGAATCCGACTTGTAATAGATACCTTTTGATCTGTAATTTTATTAAGGAGTGTCGATTTCCCCGCATTGGTTTTTCCAAAAATACCTATATGGGTTCTCATCGATCTAGGTGTCTTTATCATAGCCTGAAGTCTCTCTTACCTGTTTTAATCTCTTTTAACCGCTCTTGTGTAAGGTTTCGGATTCTCTCTTCTGGTATATTTTGTACTTCTTTTTCAATAATTTCATAGCCTTTTACCTTTGTTTCCTCAGAGGCATAATCTTCCAAATATTCCTCTAGAGTCATGAGGGCATTCGGCTGGCAGTAATTCCCGATTTCTCCGCTTTTTGCAAAAGACATAAATCGGTCTCCCGTTCTTCCTTCTCGGTAGCAGGCTGTGCAGAAGGATGGAATATGTCCTTGATCTAATAGCCAATGAACCACTTCGTCTAGATTTCTATCATCGACAATTTCAAACTGGGCGCTGTCTTGTTCCTCAATCCCATCAGCATATCCTCCTACTGACGTTTTCGATCCGCCGCTTACTTGAGAGATGCCTAGTTCCAATACACGCTCTCTCATTTCTCTTGACTCTCTTGTAGACATAATAAGACCTACATAAGGAGTGCTGATGCGAAGAAGTGCTACTATTTTTTCAAACATTTCATCTTTTAAAGAATTATCGAATTCTTCTGGATCAATATCATCTGCCGGTCTTACTCTTGGCACGGAGAATGTATGAGGACCGACCCCAAACCTTGCTTCTAAATGTTCCGCATGCATTAAAAGACCAATAAAGTCGTATTCATAATTATTAAGTCCAAAGAGAACTCCGCATCCTACATCATCGATTCCCGCTTCCATAGCTCGATCCATCGCTTCTGTATGATAGGCATAGTTCGATTTTGGTCCTGTAGGATGGAGTTCTTCATAGGAAGGCTTATTATAAGTTTCTTGGAATAATATATAAGTTCCAATTCCTGCCTCTTTTAGCATCCGATATTCTTTTATTGTTGTAGCTGCAATATTAACGTTAACTCTTCTTGTATCTCCATTCTTATGATGAACAGAATAAATTGTCTTGATCGCGTCTAAAATATATTCGATAGGAGCATTTTTAGGATCTTCTCCTGCTTCTAACGCCAATCTTTTGTGACCAATATTCTGAAGTGCAATGACTTCCTTTTCGATCTCTTCCATAGACAATTTCTTGCGGGGCATATTTTTGTTTTTCGCATGATATGGACAGTATACACAACCGTTAACACAATAATTTGATAAATATAACGGAGCAAACAAAACGATACGATTGCCGTAAATCTTCAATTTTATTTTTTTAGCCAGCTGAAAAATCTCTTCGTTTAAATCTGTTTCTTCGCATTTTAAAAGTACAAAAGCTTCTTTGTGAGAAAGACCTTTCATCTGCTTGGCTTTTTCAATGATCTGTATGATTAAATCTCTATTATTTTTATTTTCTTCTCCATAACGAATCGTATCGAGTATCTCTTCGTTACTGATAAATTCTTCAGCTTTTTCGCTTTTTGAATTATAGCTAGTCATATTTTCCTCTTTCTAATTCTTGTTTCTATCTAATCGGATCTCCTGTATCTATTACAATGGTTCTTCCGATTTTCTCCATTTCTTTCTGCAATTGTTTAATGTGCTCTCCAGACTCTAAATCTGTAATTGCTTTATGATCGTATAGTTTATACTTTTCTTTCGCAAAATCAGGCGAGAGATTCGGCATAATAACATTGGCTCCGTACTGCAGTCCTAAAGTACGTCCCTTTTTATCAATAGAATTAAGAGCAGTTGTTGAAGGGATTAGTGCTTTTGGAAAGAGAATCCGAAGCAGCGCTACGATTCGAAGACTTAAATTCAAATCGCCTTGAGCGTAATCCTTATACTTGGTATCTTTTTGCGGAATAAAAGGACCTACTCCTATCATCTCCGGCTGCAATTCTTTTATAAAATTAAAATCCGCAACAAGATCTTCTGCTGTTTGGGAAGGAGCACCTATCATAAATCCTGTTCCCGTTACAAACCCCAGCTCCTTTAAGGAATACAAGGTTTCTTTCCGTTTGGCAAAACTTTGATTATCTGGATGAAGCTTATGGAACAGTTCTTCAGATGCGGCTTCGTGGCGCAGAAGGAAACGGTCTGCTCCTGCATCTTTAAAGGCTTTTAATTCTTCAAAACTTTTTACCCCCAAGGACAAAGTAATTCTTGTTTCTGGATAATAATTTTTTATCTCTCGGATGATCTCTGTGAAAAACTCTTTCGTTAAGAAAGGATCTTCTCCCCCCTGCAATACAAATGTACGAAATCCCAGCTTATATCCTTTATGTACCGACGAAAGGATTTCTTCTTTTGTTAATCGAAACCTTTCGATGTTTTTATTGTCCCTTTGGATCCCGCAGTATCGGCAATTCTCCCTGCAGTAATTCGAATATTCCACAAGCCCCCGTATATACACTTTATTCCCGCAATTGCTGAATAGTTTTTCTTCGGCTATCTTCCTTAGTTCTTCCATACATACAGGATCTTCATTTTTTAAAACAGCTAATAATTCATCGTCCTTTAACTCCTGCCCTTGCTGAAGTTTTTGGATCATATCATTCATCGCTTTTCTCCTGTTTATATACTGCTTTTGCTGTAACATTTTTTAGATTTCCCAGCTTCCCGCTTAATGCAGCAATCTCTTTCTGCTCAGCACGGACAACAACACTGATAATATTGATCCCTTCTTCGACTCTAGGAATTCCCATTCTCCCTAAAATGAATTCTCCATACTGATGAAGTATTTCTTGAACATTTTTATTCTGGCTGCTGTCTTCAATAATAATACCGACAATCGCAATTCTCTTTTTCATAAAGATCCCTTCTTTTCAGCAAATTCTTTAAACAAAAAAACACGGTCAAACCGTGCTTTTCTATAGCAAGAGAACAAAAAACAGGCCGTTTTTTGCTGCATCCCATTATTCATAGAAATATCACAGTTTCAACTCAGAATTCTCTTTATCGTCACTATAATTAAATGGTAAACCCATAAAATATAAATGTCAATCTTTCATGTATAATAATTAGTTTAAATTAAGAATTTTTCATTTATTTTTGAGAGCTGTTATCAATACTTTTCCTGTCTAACTCTAGGTTTTTATACTTTTGATATGCTTTGTTGCTTGTTAAAATATTATTTGGTATAATGATTATCCAATAATTACATATTTAAAACAGTTAAAATTTTTATTATACATAGAATACCAATTTAAATAAATTTTAAAGAAAGGAGGATAAAATCAATATATTTACAAAAAGATGTATACATTTTGTCTGAAAAAAACAGTACCAATTATACTTATGAGGTGGTTTATGATTACTACAGATGTTAAGCAAGAAAAACTAACACAATTCATAAAAGGTAAAAAAGAAGAAGATTTAATTGAAATTCTTCATTTCACTCAGGACATTTATAACTATATCCCTAGAGAAGCAGCAGTACAGATTGCAAAAGAGCTAAAAATTCCTCTTTCAAAAATTTATGGCGTAAACACTTTTTACTCCAGGTTTAATCTGTATCCTAAAGGAAAATACTGTATTTCAGTTTGTATGGGAACTGCCTGTTATGTAAAGGGTGCAGAATCGATACTAGAGAAATTCTCTCAAATGCTGGGCATTAAAGTCGGAGAGACTACGGAAGATCTGCTTTTTTCCATGGAAGATACTCGTTGTGTCGGAGAATGTGCTGATGCTCCTGTTGTTATAGTAAATAATATCGTCTATAGAAATGTTAAAGTATCGGATGTACCGAACATTTTAGCCGATATCGGGGAGGATATCCATGAATAGAACCGGAATGTTAACGAAAATCAAAGAAAAAACCTATCCATTATTTTTAGAAAGAGTTTCTAATGATAAACGTTTCGTTGTGAAAGAGGGCAGTGTGCAATTAGCTGGAAGTTTTTATGAAAAGCAGCAGCGTATCGCTCTAAAAAACTTCAATATTATTAATCCCGAAAGCATCGATGAATATATCGCCTCTGGGGGCTATTTTGCTTTAGAGAAAGCTTTATTTGAACTGAGCCGAGAAGAGATTATAGATATTATAAAAGATTCCAATCTTAGAGGACGAGGAGGCGCTGGATTTCCTACCGGAAGAAAGTGGGAAAGTGCTTTCGTAGAAGAATCCGATATAAAATTCGTTATATGCAATGCAGATGAAGGAGACCCGGGTGCCTATATGGACCGCTCCATTTTAGAAGGAGATCCCCACTCTGTAATAGAAGGAATGGCGATCTGCGCCTATGCCATAGGTGCAGAAAAAGGGTACGTCTATGTCCGAGCCGAATATCCAAAAGCTGTAGAAAGTCTCAAAACAGCACTGCGAAAAGCTCGAGAAATGAACCTTTTAGGCGATCATATTCTTGGCACAGATTTTAACTTTGATTTGGAAATCCGTCTTGGTGCAGGAGCTTTTGTCTGCGGCGAAGGAACCGCTTTAATCAAATCTGTAGAAGGAAACCGAGGAATGCCCCAGTCGAAAGTTTATCGAACCACCCAAAGAGGGCTTTTCGAAAAACCAACTGTTGTGAATAATGTAGAAACATTAGCGAATATCGCTCAGATTATTACGAAGGGTTCCGACTGGTTTAAATCCATCGGTACAGAAGACTCCTCGGGAACAAAAGTGTTTGCCCTTGTAGGAAAAGTAAAAAATGCAGGTCTTGTAGAAGTACCTATGGGGATGACAATCAATGAAATCGTCTTTGATATCGGCGGCGGAATCCCCAACGAAAAGAAAGTAAAGGCTGTTCAAACAGGCGGACCTTCCGGTGGATGTATTCCTCCAGAATTATTCGACACACCTGTAGATTTTGCTTCCCTTAAAAAGATCGGATCCATTATGGGTTCCGGCGGTATGGTTGTTATGGATGAAACAGACTGTATGGTAGATATTGCCAAGTTCTTTATGAAATTTACAGTAGATGAGTCCTGCGGAAAATGTACTCCTTGCCGCATCGGAAACAAGAGAGTTCTCGAAATATTAGATCGGATTGCTTCTGGAAAAGGAGTAGAACATGATATTGATCTTCTAAAAGAACTCTGCTGGGTTATCACAGATACCAGCCTCTGCGGCTTGGGTAAATCTGCCACCAATCCCGTTTCAAGTTCTATACAGTATTTTCTAGAGGAATATGAAGAACATATTCTAGAAAAGAAATGCCGTGCTTCTGTTTGTAAAGATCTTTTAAGCTATATTATCACCCCACGCTGTATCGGCTGCAGCTTATGCAAAAGAGAATGCCCGGTGGATGCGATATCAGGAGCATCGAAAGAAAAACATGAGATTGATTTAGCTTTATGTATAAAATGCGATAACTGCAGACAACGCTGTCCAGTGAATGCAATAGAAATGAGGTAAACCTTTATGATTCATTTAAAAATCAATAATATCCCTGTAGAAATAGAAGAAGGTTCTACAATCCTTGATGCAACAAAGCTTGCGGGAATCCATGTCCCTACTTTATGCCATCTAGATATGGAAGGGTTGGGTTATATCAATCGGGAAGCAAACTGCCGGATTTGTTTAGTAGAACAAAATAAAGGCGGAAAACTCGTCCCTGCCTGCAACACTTTAGTCAAAGAAGGGATGGACATCCATACAGACACCTTAAGAGTTGTTACGGCTCGAAGAGTCAATATTGAGCTTCTTTTATCCAATCACCCTAAAAACTGCTTAATCTGCAGCAAGAATGGAGATTGCGAACTTCAAGACTTGGCTGTCCTTGCTAATATTAAAGAAATCCGTTATGAAGGAGAACGTTTCGATTTTCCTCTTGATAAAAGCTCCCTTTCTATTGTGCGCAATCCAAATAAATGTATCCTTTGCAAACGATGCGAAACAATGTGCAATGAAGTTCAAACTGTTGGCACCCTTACAGATATCGGAAGAGGCTTCAGCACCGTTATCGGAACTGCTTATAACGAGCCCATGTTTCAAACGAACTGTACATTCTGCGGTCAATGCCTTGCCGTATGTCCGACAGGAGCCTTAGACTATGTGCATAATATAAAAGACGCTTATAAAGCCCTGAGCGATAAGGATAAAGTCGTTGTCGTTCAGACAGCTCCTGCAGTCCGGGTTGCTTTAGGAGAAGAATACGGAATGGAGCCCGGTTCTGTTGTTACAGGCAAAATGACAACAGCTCTTAGACGGCTGGGCTTCGACTACGTTTTCGATACTGATTTCGCAGCAGATTTAACCACAATGGAAGAGGCAAAAGAATTTGCAGAGCGTTTTGAAAAGCAGGAAAACCTCCCAATTCTTACTTCCTGCTGTCCCAGCTGGATTAAATTTATCGAACATAATTATGGGGACCTTTTAGAAATTCCATCCACCTGTAAATCTCCCCACGAAATGTTCGGATCTATCGCAAAAACGTATTTTGCTCAAAGCCATGGAATCGATCCAAAAAATATGGTCGTCGTTTCTATCATGCCTTGTGTGGCAAAAAAATATGAATCTGCCCGTCCAGAACTTGGGATCGACAACGACATCTCCGATGTAGACATTGTCCTTACGACAAAAGAATTGGCTTCTATGATTCGAGATTTTTCTATGGACTTTGTGAACCTTCCAGATTCTGATTTTGATGATCCTTTAGGGGAATCTACGGGTGCTGGAGTTATCTTCGGCGCTTCTGGAGGAGTTCTCGAGTCCGCTATCCGTACAGCTTACCATATGATAACCGGAGAAGACTTGGAAGTTCTTGAATTTAAAGGTCTGAAAGAAATCAGCGGCATTAAAGAAGCTGAACTTGAAATCCAAGGCCGTAAAGTAAGAGCTGCTGTTGCCAGCGGACTTGGAAATGCAAGAAAGCTGTTGGAAGAAGTAAGAGAAGATCGAAACAAATACGATATTATCGAAATTATGGCTTGTCCCGGAGGCTGTATTGACGGCGGCGGACAACCGCCTCTTCACGGCGACTATCGAAAACTTCGCCAAAGAATGCATGCTATTCATAGAGAAGACCGAGAAAAAGAAATAAGACGATCCTATGAGAATCCTTCTATTCAAAAAATATATAAAGAATTTCTTGGAGAACCAGGAAACGAAAAATCTCATGAACTGCTTCACACAAATTTTTCATGGAGAAACAAATATTAATTCCTGTGTTAGACACTCTCTTTTGTTAAGGGAGTGTCTTTCTTTTTCTAAAGACATTCTATACCCTATAAATGTTTAATTTTATTAATATTTAATAACAAATATAGTTAATTTATCAAAAAAACCCGAAAAAATGATTTGCATTTTATTTTACGAGGTATATAATAATTGTCATAGAAAAACAGACTCCCCGATTCACCATCGGGAAGAACGGTCTTTGTTACTCTAATAAAACTTAATCAGCACTTGTTTTGAGTATGTAAGGTTTTCGCCTCTATAGACTCTCAACTGAATGTGTATCAGGACAAGCGATGTATCTACATCGTTTTTTGTTTTTCTAATCGCTTTATTACATTATTGCGATAGTTTTGTTTGTTAGAAGAAAAGAGGGTGAGCATCATGAAAAATACGTTGCAGGATATTCTGGAGGTCGATTCTTATGCGAAAGAACTGACCGACGAATATGATAAGAAAAAGAAGGAAATCGCAGTTTCCAAGAATGAGCAGCTGAGGCTTCTCGATCAGCATTTAGCTACGGTAGCCGATGAAGAACGGCTCCACTATAAACGGCTGGTTGAGGATTTCAAAAAAGAGAATACAGACCTTTTGTCGAACTATCAGAAGAAAGCGGCACAGATCAAAGATCTCTATTCTAAGAAAAAAGAAGAAATCCTCCAGTCTTTAACGAATAATTTAATGAAGAGTGATTATTATGATGGAAAGCTATAATGCCCTAAACGGAAAGCTTGGTTTTTTGAAGAAAGGTTTGTTTTCTAAAGACGAGTACGAAAATATTCTTTCCCTTTCTGATAAAGAACAGCTCGTTGATTATCTATCAACGAATCCTTTATACGACAATGAAATGAATGATTATAAAGAGCATAGCCAAGATTTTCTAGGTCTGCAATATAATTATTATGCCGAACGATATGGTTTTGAATTTTTGATTCACAAATCCGAAGTCCGAATTATGCAGAAGTTAAAACCTTTTATTGGCGTGTTTCACAAAGATTTTATAGAATCCCTTATTTTCAAATATGAAATTTATGATTTGAAACTGATTCTACGATCTATTGTGGAAAAAGATCCTCTCGATCTGGAAAAAGAAATGCTGACGTATAAGACCAGCCGATACCTAGATCATGACCGCCTCGCAAACTGCGATAATATCAGACAGTTTACAGAAGCTCTGATCGGTACGCCTTTTCGACATGCTATCTATTCCGTTCGTGATGAAGATGTCCTTCAAAAACACTTCCATATCGAGATGAGTTTAGATAATCTTTATTTCTTAGAAATAGAGAAAGCATCGAAAAAACTGCGTCCGAAAGATAAAAAACTTGTAAACGAATATTTTCACACTTTAATTGATCTGGTTAATATTCAGTGGATTCTCCGATCGAAAAGATTTTATCATCTTTCTAACGAAGAGATTTTCAACTATTCTATTCGCCACGGCAAAATTTTTAAAGGCGAAAGATTAAAAACTCTTGTATATACCCAAAACGTTCAGGAAGCTGTATCCTATATTCGCGAGAATGGGTATTACAAATCATTTCAAGAAAAAAATAACAAAGACACTGTTTATCAGCGAATGTTGGAAAATTTCTATGATAAACAAACTGTACTCATAGATTATCAAAATGATATCGGCACTTTTTTAAAGTTCTATATCCGCTTTGATAATCAAAATAGAAATTTAATCAAATTAGCTGAAATGCAAAAATACTCCTTAAAAGATAAAGAAGAAATCAAAAGCTTCCTTGTCGGTGTATAAAACTTTTCTATTTTTTGAATACATTCAGAACAGTAACGGAGGTGCTTTATGGCTGTTGAACCCATGAAGCTAATGAGCGGGGTCTTCTTAAAAAAGGATGCTTCTGCAGTATTAAAAGAGATCATTATACAAGGATCTTTTCATATCGCAGACAAAAATAAACCTTCAGATTTTACAATTAAAGCCTTTGAACGGCTTAATAATAATCTGGATAAGGATAACGAAGAATCTATTTCCTTGAGTCCTTTTGAAGTAGATCACTCCCTTGATAGCAGAAAATACAAGCAGCAGTTTCTAGAAATTTTTGACTATCTTAATATCGACAACAATCCCCAAGACCAAAAAACCGAAAACAGACCTTCTCTTGAGGAACTCTCTGATATCAACGATCTCTATACAGAGGTTATCAAGTTAAGAGATTTTGAATATAAAATCGATCATGAACTGATCAATCTTCAGTTATATGTAGATTTTCTGCAGTTTTTCACCGAAAAAGGTGCCGGAGATATAAAGATAAAAGATATCAGAAATTTAAAATTTATGAACTACGTCTTTGGGACATTATCACAAGATGCCTATAAGAAGCTAAAAGATAATTACGAAAATATAAAAGATATTGTAGTTCATGCAGGAAGAACTTCTGCAACTCATCATACTCAAAGCGAAGAGCTGGTAATGGTGTTTTCTCCCCTATCAAAAACCTCAGACAGTAAAAACATTCTAAAGTCATTAAACTTTACTCCTTTAGAGCTGCCTGATTTTGAAGAGAACGATGAAGATACTTTCTCTTCCCTTCTTGCTAGGATGGAAAAACTATTATCTGAGAAAAACAAAAATAAAGAAGATTTTATTCAGAAGAAAAATCTTTTTGTACAAAAGAATTCTTCTAAAATAAAAAGTCTGTACTATAACTATAAGGTTGCAGATCTTAGTACTCAAATAGAAGGCTATATTGCGCAAACAGATCACTTCTTTTTCATCGCAGGTTTTATTCCCATCTCAAAAATAAAAGATATGGAACGCTCTATTATGGAAATCGCTCCAGAGACCATCCTAACCTTTGAAGATGCTGATACTGTAAAAGATATAGCTCCTGCACCTACAAAACTAAAAAATAATACATTGTTTGCTCCCTTTGAGACTTTAGTCAATATGTATTCTGTCCCAAACTACAATGAAAAAGACCCGACGCCTTTTTTCGCAATCACTTATATGCTGTTTTTCGGCATGATGTTTGGCGATGTTGGACAAGGGCTTATTCTAGTGCTTGCAGGTTTGCTCCTCGCAAAAAAAATCCCGAGTTTAGCAGGAATCGCCAGCCGAATCGGTGTTAGTTCTATGATCTTTGGTTTTTTATACGGAAGTGTGTTTGGTATAGAAAATATCATTCCGTCATTGCTTATCCGGCCAATGGAAGAGGTAAACACCATTCTTATTGCAGCTATTTGCCTAGGAATTGTGTTAATCTTAATCGCTTATGGAATCGGACTTGGCAATTTAGCCAAACGAAAAGATAAAGTCAATTTATATTTTGATAAAAATGGTATTACAGGGTTGTTGTTCTACCTCGCCTTTTTGATCTTTATAGTAAATATGATCTTTGGTAAAAGAATCATACCGCAGTTTTCACCGATTCTTTCTATTATTACCGCTGCAGTTATGATCATCGCTTGTTTTATTTTATTTATGAAACCGGCACTTGCCGCTAAGGTCTTAACAGCAGAAGAATATAAACACATGGAAAAACCAAACGGCGTAGAAAGAGGCTTTGAGCTTTTCGAAACGATTATGAGTTTCTTTACAAACACTCTATCCTTTATACGGGTTGGAGCTTTTGCAATCAACCATGTCGGTTTATTTATGGCTTTTCATGCCCTTGGCCAAATGACAGGTTCCACCATTGGAAACGCAGTTATGCTTATCCTGGGAAATATTATCATTATCGTACTTGAAGGTCTGATCGTTGCTATTCAATCCATTCGTTTAGAGTATTATGAACTATTCAGCCGATATTTCAAAGGAGAAGGCGTCTCCTACGATCCGATGAATATCAAAAAATTCTAAAATAATGGGTCTTAAAAATCATTATATATACAAATTAAAAACAAATTCTATTGGAGGAATCTAAAATGAAAATAATTTTAACTATCGTCACTTGTATTATCTTAGCCACTATTATTACAGGTATTCGGTATGAAATAAAAGGCGTTGCCGGGAACCAAAAAAGATTAAAGAAAATGATGGCTATTAATATCGTTTCTGTCTTTGGACTTTTAGCGATCGCTCTAATTCCAAATCTTGCATTTGCCGCTTCTGCACAAGCCGCTGCTCCAGCTGCTGCTCAAGCCTCTAGTGGACTAAAATATATCGG
The DNA here is from genome assembly GCF_052116305.1 of Gallicola sp. Sow4_E12. Lineage (NCBI taxonomy): Bacteria > Bacillati > Bacillota > Tissierellia > Tissierellales > Peptoniphilaceae > Gallicola > Gallicola sp. Sow4_E12. Next base: position 134,464 of record NZ_JBQKLI010000002.1, read on the forward strand.
CGCTGCCTTCTCTACTGGTCTTGCCTGCATTGGATCTGGTGTTGCAGTAGGACAAGCCGGTTCCGCTGCTATCGGTGCTATTTCTGAAGATTCAAGTATTATGGGTAAAACTATGATTATCTTAGGTCTTGCAGAAGGGATTGCTATTTACGGATTAATTATTTCTATTATGATCCTAGTAGCACAATAGAAGGTGTTCTTATGAAAAGTTATTTAATCTCTGATAATACAGATACGTTAGTGGGAATGCGGCTTGGAGGAATCTCCGGAGTCGTAGTCCACGGCGATAAAGAAACAAGAGAAGAATTTCATAAATGTCTTCAAAATAAAGAAATCGGAATTCTGATCTTAACGGAAAAGGTGTTTGATCTGCTTCAAGAAGAATGTATGGAGATCAAACTGAAACGAAAATTTCCTCTTATAGTAGAAATTCCTGATCGCCATGGTTTACGAAGAAGTCCGGATTTTATTACAGAGTATATAAACGACTCCATCGGCATTAGTATTTAAAGGAGTACAGATATGATTAGTATTAACGATAAACTGGATTCATTTAGAAAAATTATTTCCGATGAAATCACAGCAGAAAACGAAGAAAAAATAAAAGAGCTCAAAGAGGAAGCGGATTCTGAAGTTAAAAAATATAACGATACTATCCAAAAGAAAATCATCGAAATCAAAAAAGACTATGAAAATAAGCTAAACCTTCAAAAAGAAAGGATCCTCTCTCAAGTCCAAAAAGAAGGAGAATCCCTCCTTTCCGATGCGGAAAACGAAATTTATGCCGATCTTCAAAAATCTCTTTTAAAAAAGCTGAAAAAATCTTATCAAGGAGAAGAAGGGGCTGATTTTTTAAAAGACCAGCTTTTGAAAAATAAATCTAGTATCTCGGATCAAGATCTCATCTATCTTTCAGAAAACAATTATTCCCGAGATGAAAAAATCGTAAAAGAACTTTTCCCTCAAAATAAAACTGCTGTAAAGAAAGAAATTAAAATCGGCGGAGCTATTATTTTAAGTGAAGATCACTCCTCTCAAATCAATTGTACTATGGACTATATAGTAGAAGAAAACAGAAGCAGAATAAACAATGACGCGAAACAATTTCTAAAAGCGGGACAAGCCCATTAAGGAAGTGTAGAAAATGGAAAATAAAGACATCACTAAAATTATAGATATCAACGGTCCCGTCGTAAAAGCCCAACCTATCGGCAGTTTTAAAGTAAGAGATATGGTAGCTGTAGGCGATAAGAAATTAATCGGCGAGATCGTTGCAATCGCTCAAAATATAGGAACCATTCAAGTATACGAAGAAACGCAGGGTCTTAAAACAGGAGAGGAAATCAGCTCAATGGAGATGCCTCTTTCTGCTACATTAGGACCTGGGATCATCGGAAATATATTCGACGGTATTCAAAGGCCTTTGGAAACTATTTATAATTTGACCGGCAACTTCATCGGTGAAGGTATCGGTTTAATCTCTCTTGATAAAGATAAACTTTGGGATGTAGAAATCACAGTCAAAGAAGGAGATATTTTAAATGCCGGCGACACTTATGCAAAGGTAAAAGAAACAACTCTTATCGAAAACAAAATTATGGTTCCTCCAAACAAAGGGGGAAAGGCAATCAAAGTCCTTCCTCCTGGAAAATACAATATTGAAACAGACGTTGTCATTCTTGAAAATGAAGATCATGAAAAGACAGCTCTTAAGCTTTATCAAAACTGGCCAGTTCGTGTTCCCAGACCTTCTAAAAAAAGAATGCCGATCTCGAAACTCCTTGTAACCGGCCAAAGAATACTCGATGTGTTCTTCCCCATTGCAAAGGGCGGCAGCGCTGCTCTTCCAGGCGGTTTTGGTACAGGAAAAACGATGACACAGCATCAGCTTGCAAAATGGTCTGACGCTGATATTATCGTTTATATCGGCTGCGGCGAACGGGGTAATGAAATGACTGAAGTATTAGAAGACTTCCCGAAACTTACCGACCCTAGAACTGGAAGACCTTTGATGGAACGGACCGTTTTAATTGCAAACACTTCAAATATGCCCGTAGCTGCCAGAGAAGCTTCTATTTATACAGGTGTTACTATTGCAGAATACTACAGAGATATGGGCTATCATGTCGCAATCATGGCCGACTCTACCTCTCGATGGGCAGAAGCTTTGAGAGAAATTTCAGGACGTCTGGAAGAAATGCCTGCTGAAGAAGGTTATCCGGCTTATCTTCCTTCAAGAATTGCACAGTTCTACGAAAGATCCGGCTATGTTGAAACCTTAGGCGGCGAAGAAGGATCTGTCACTATTATCGGCGCCGTTTCCCCTCCAGGAGGAGATTTTTCTGAGCCGGTAACAGAAAATACAAAGAGATTTGTTTCTTCTTTTCTAGTTTTAGAAAAAGCTTTAGCTTATATCAGACATTATCCAGCAGTAAATTATCTCACAAGCTATAGCGAGTACATTCCATTATTAAAAGATTATTATGATGAAAATGTATCTTCTGAACTTCTGCCTCTTCGAAATAGAGCGATGGACCTTCTTTCCCAAGACGACAAACTAAATCAGATCGCACAGCTGGTAGGAGAAGATGTCCTTCCTTCTGATCAACGGCTTGTTCTTGAGATCGCAAAGGTCATAAAAAAAGGATTCTTGCAGCAAAATGCCAATAATGAATTTGACACTTATGTCCCATTGAAAAAACAATATCAAATGCTAAAAACCATTGATCTTCTCTATACAGAGTCTATGGATGCTGTTAAAAACCATGTCGCATTAACTCTTGTTAAAAACGATGATCTTTTCGCTGAAATCCAAAGAATGAAATACGACATTCCTAATGAAGATTTTATGGAATATTTCAACAAATTAAACGGAAAGATCACATTGTACTATGATCAATTGAAGAAAGATGCGAAAGAAAACGGTGATTATGATGATTAAACAATATTTAAAATTAAGCAAAATAGAAGGTCCTTTAATTGTATTAAAAGGCGTAGCCGGTGCAGGCTATGAAGAGATGATGGATATCCGCCTTGACAGCGGAGAGCTCCGACGGGCAAAGGTCATCCGCATCGAAGGAGATACGATAATCGCCCAAGTCTTTGAGGGAACTTCTGGAATCTCTACCGATAATGCTACCGTTACTTTTAAAGGTTCCCCTTTAGAAATCCATCTAAGCAAGAATATATTAGGCAGAACTTTTAGCGGACTAGGGGAGCCTATCGACGGCGGAGAACCGATTCTTTCTGAAAAAACTTATAATATTAACGGAAGCCCTATCAACCCCTTTGCAAGACAATACCCTAGGGACTATCTAGAAACAGGTATCTCATCTATAGATGCTTTAACTACATTAATCCGTGGACAAAAGCTTCCTATTTTCTCCTCTAATGGTTTAAGCCATAATCAGCTAGCAGCACAAATCGTCCGCCAGGCAAAGCTGAAAAATTCCGATGAAAAATTCGGAATCGTCTTTGCAGGACTTGGAATCAAACACGATGATTATAACTTCTTCAAATCTACCTTTGAAGAATCTGGTGCTTCCCAAAGGCTTGTCTCTTTTATAAATCTTGCCGATGCGCCTATCGTTGAAAGGATCTCTACTCCTCGGGCAGCTTTAACTGCAGCAGAATATTTAGCTTTTGAAGAAGATATGCATATCCTTGTAGTTATGACCGATATTACAAGCTACGCAGAAGCTTTAAGAGAGATCTCTTCTGCCAGAGAAGAAGTTCCAGGAAGAAAGGGCTATCCAGGATACCTTTATTCCGACCTCTCTACCCTTTATGAAAGAGCCGGTATGATTAAAGAGAAAAAAGGATCAATCACCTTTATTCCTATTTTAACAATGCCAAATGACGACATCACCCATCCGATTCCAGACTTGACTGGATTTATTACAGAAGGACAAATCGTACTTTCCAGAGAACTTTTCCAAAAAAATATTTATCCGCCTATCAATATTCTTCCTTCCCTTTCCAGACTTATGAAAGACGGTATCGGAGAGGGATATACTAGAGAAGACCACGAAAGCGTTCAGTCTCAGCTTTTCGCCCTATACTCTAAAGTTATCGAAGTACGATCTCTTTCCCAAATCATCGGAGAAGAGGATCTATCTCCTCTTGACAGAACTTATATGCAGTTTGGACGAGAGTTTGAAGACCGATTCTTAAATCAAGATTTTCATGAATCCAGAACGATTGATCAAACCTTAAGTTTGGCTTGGGAATTGTTTTCTCTTTTCCCCCAAACAGAGTTGGATCGTTTGGAAACAAAATATATCGAAAAATATGGCAGGTGGGAAAAATGATCGAAAATATTGCCCCTACAAAAGCCAATTATTTAAAATTAAAAGAAAGCCTGAAGTTATCCCAAACAGGATATAATCTTATCGATAAAAAACGTACTGTATTAATAAAAGAACTTCTTTCCCAGATTGATAAAGCTAAAGAAATTCAGGTTGAAGTAGGAGAGCTTTTTTCAAAAGCTTATCTTCTTCTGCAAAAAGCAAATATCTCCATGGGTGTACGGGAGATCCATGATATAGCCACTTCCATCGACAAAGCCGAACCTTTTGAAATCACCTATCAATCCATCATGGGTCTCGATGTGCCGAAGATAAAATACGCTCATAAACCCCTTCGTCCCCACTACAGCCTCTTTATGACTTCTCCAGAAGTAGACGAAGCCATCTATATTTTCCGAAAAGTAAAGCATTTGATTTATAGGCTTGCCGAAACGGAAAACACTGTCTATAAACTTTCTGTGGAAATTAAGAAGAATCAAAAACGGGCGAACGCTTTAGAAAAAATCAAGATCCCGGAATATGAAGAAACCATAAAATATATTTCCGAAACATTAGAAGAAAAAGAGAGAGAAGAATTTTTCCGTTTGAAGAAAATGAAAAAACGAAAAGAAGAACAAAAGAAAGACCCTATATAAAAAGAGAAGCTGGATTTTATCTCCGCTTCTCTTTTTTCTGCCTTCCCTTTGAAAAGCCTGTTATAATGATTGTAATAATACAAAGGGGATGATCTTATGCTGAAGGTTGGAATTATAGGAAACGGGTCGATTGTAAAAACATGGATGGAAGGAGTATTAGAAAGCGGCGCTTTTCAGCTTCACAGCGCTTATCTCCGCTCCGAAAATAAAAAGGAGTTCTTTCAGGATTTTGGAATTGAAAAAATCTATTATGAATTAGAGGAGTTTTTAAAAGAGGAAGATAACGACATAATTTATATTGCTCTTCCGAATAGTCTTCATTACGAATATGCTTTAAAAGCTATACGAGCAGGCCGGCATGTAATACTGGAAAAACCCTTCACCAGCAGCTTGCGAGAAGCAGAGCATCTTTTTAAAGAAGCTTGCGCACATGATGTCTATATCTTTGAGGGCATCTGCAATATTTATAACCCGAATTTTTTAAAAATGAAAGCCTCCATCACAGAACCTTCTGTTGTGTATTCTAGTTTCCATCAGCTTTCCAGTCGTTATCAGGCACTCCTGTCCGGCGGAACTCCCAATGTTTTTAACTTGGATTTTTCTGGAGGTGTGCTTATGGATCTAATGGTGTATCAGCTTCATGCTTGTTATGCCCTCTTTGGAAAACCGAATAATTTAAGCTATTTTCCAAAAAAATTGAAAAACGGCATTGATCTAAGCGGAACTATTGTTATGGAGTATGACACTTTTAACGCCACTCTCCTTGCCAGCAAAGAAGCCGAAAGCGAAGATCAATTTGTCTGTATCAACGCAGACCAAAAGATCAGTACCGGGACAATTAGTTTGATGGAAGGTTTCTTTTTAGCCGGAGAATGGAAAGAATATAATCGATACGAAAACTATCTCGCTTATGAAATAGAAACTTTTTCTAATATTATAGAAAATAATAATAAAGAAAGATATGAAGAAGCAAAGGATGCTACCCTTGCCGTTATGAAACTTCTAGACCGATGCCGAAGCTCTGGAAATATTATCTTTAAAAATGACAACCGTGAATTATTGTAATCAGAAAACAGCCCGATAAGTGAAATTACTGTGTTCTTATCCGGCTGTTTTTTTGAGCAGACTTTTACTATTGCTCGAGTAAATATTCGGGAACTCAAACTCATTTTTAAAATTTTTACAATCACTTTATATCCAAGTCTATTCAAAATATTTCTTAAAAAAAGCCACAAAAAAACAGAGTCTCCTCTGTTTTATTTAAGCCCTGTTCTTTTTCGGATTGCTTCCACTATATAAGCTAAGATAAAGAGGTCGATAAATTTCCCCACATAATACTGCATGATAGAGTAAATTGACCCATTCGATGGAAATTTATAAAATCCTGGAAACACATAGGTAAACATCGGCGAAACATAATCTTGAAACACCTTCTCATCATTCGCTGCATTCTGAAGTTTATCGAGACCCTCCATCACTTCCTTCGGAATAACACCTGCTCCGTTTAAAGTCAGATAGAAAATATAGAATAACACCGCAAGCTGAAAGATCAAACACAAATAGCAGATTATTCCGTAGACCAGAAAGAAAAGCCTCTCCATTCTATGATTTTCTCTAAGCTTTTGATAACCATAATTCATAAATCTGAATATAAAGAAAACATTCAAGATCAGTGATATCACTAAAACAAAGCCGACCCGATTCGGAAAAATCATAATCGCAGCGATCTCTGCAATAAAAAGCAGAATATATACAATGAATAATCTTAAAAACAAAAGAGAGCTTCTCCAGATATCATTTGCTCTGTTCTTAAATCCTTAAGCTGGGGTTTATACATCTTTCCTCCTTCTGCCCTTTCTATCTTTAACTGAAAGGACTCTTGTAAATCAGTATCCTCATTATATATTGCTCTTCATTTCTTCGCAATCTTATTCGTAAAAAAACCGGATGCTTAGAATATCCATTCTAAACATCCGATATAATTTTTCTTCTAAGATCTTTTAACTCTTGTTTCTTTCTAATTCTTTTATGTTCTAACTCTTAGAAAGACTATTATACAATTCTATCCAGACAAGTGCTATATACTATGGAGATTTTTTAGGGAAATATCTAGTATCGGAGCAGAATGGGTTAATGCACCGCTGGAAATAAAGTCGACTCCTAAATCTGCTAGTTTTAAGATATTTTCTTTTGTAATATTTCCCGATACTTCAACAAGGGCTTTCCCCTCTATGATTTCCATCCCTTGTTTTATCTCTTCATAATTCATATTATCCAGCATAATAATATCCGCACCTGCTTCAAGGGCTTCTTTTACCATCTCGAGATTTTCCGTTTCTACTTCTATTTTGCGTACGAAAGGAGCATATTCCTTTGCCATTCTTATCGCTTCTTTGACGCCTCCAGCAGCTCCGATATGATTATCTTTAAGCATTACTGCGTCGGATAAATTATATCGATGGTTATTCCCGCCTCCTATACGAACTGCATACTTCTCGAAGATACGATTGTTCGGAGTGGTTTTTCGAGTATCCAAAAGTTTAGTATTTCTTCCTTTTAAAAGTTCTGCTGTAAAATAGGTATAGCTTGCTATCCCGCTCATCCGCTGAAGATAATTTAAAGCGGTTCGCTCTCCGCTTAAAATCACCCGCATATCTCCATATATTTTTCCGATCAGCTTCCCTTTCTCTGCCCATTCTCCATCTTTCACAAAAAACTCCGTCTTCATCCGATCCTCTAATAGTTCAAAAACTCTAGAGAATATTTGAAGACCGCAGATGATTCCATCTTCTTTACAGATTAGATCCGCTTCTCCCAATTTTTCAGAAGGCATCACACAGTTGGTAGAGACATCTTCGCTGGATATATCTTCCTGTAAAGCACTGATAATCAAAGGATCAACATTTAATTTTAATGTTATAGGGTCGAACATATTTCCTCCATTCTAATTTTCCATCGAAAGAGCAGCTCTTTTTGAATCTATTTTTCCTTCTAGCAAAGATATCAGATTCTCATAAGAAATGTCTCTGTTTTCCATTCTTTTATAAAAACATCCTTTTTTCCATTCTTTTTTTCTTGCAGGAAAAACCATAGACTCTGCTGCCCTCTTCGCAAATACAAGACTTTCTAAGAGAGAATTGCTGGCTAAACGATTTTTTCCATGAACGCCGTTACAGGCTGTCTCTCCTACAGCATATAAATATTTCATAGAGGTTCGGCTGGAATAATCTACCCGAATCCCTCCCATAAAATAATGTTGTGCAGGGACAACAGGTATGCACTCTTTTTTCACATCGTATCCTTTTGATTTGCAGTATTTTACAATGTTTGGAAAATGGCTGTCCAACTCTTCTTGTGGAATGGATCGTAAATCCTCCCAAACAAATTCTCTATCGTCTTTTTTCATCTGCTTGAAAATTGCATCTGTTAATAGATCTCTAGGCAGAAGCTCGTCTACAAATCTTTCCATGTCTTTATTATAAAGTTTCGCTCCTTCACCTCGTGCAGATTCGGAAATCAGAAAACTTCTCTCTTCTTTTTCTGCACTATAAAGGGTTGTCGGATGAAACTGAACATACTCCAGATCTTTAACTTCTATATCATACTTCAAAGCAATCGCTATAGCATCACCCGTCAAATGCTTATAATTTGTAGAATGAGCATACAAACCTCCGACTCCCCCTGTCGCCATGACTACATGATCTGCAAGGATCTCTTCTTTTTCTCTCTTTTTGTTTTGTACTACCGCTCCATAGCATCGATTATCCTGGCTTAAAAGATCGGTCATCTCTGTATACTCATAGATTTCTACATTCGAAAGTTTGTGTACTTCCTCTAATAGTCTGCTGGTAATTCTCTCCCCCGTAATATCTTCGGAATAAAGTATTCTTTTTGCCGAATGGGCACCTTCTTTTGTAAAGGACAGTTCTCCATTCTCCTCCCGCTGAAATTTAACACCGTAACCGATTAAATCTTTTATCACACTCTTCGATGAACGAATCATGATTTCTACTGATTTTGGGTCGTTTTCGTAATGACCTGCTTTCATTGTATCTTCAAAATAAGACTCATAGTCTTTCTCCTCTTTTAAAGCGGCTATCCCGCCTTGAGCTAAAAATGAATCGCTGCTTTTAAGATCTGACTTTGTAATCATCATGATCTTTTTATTTCGTGGAAGGTTAAGCGCACAATAAAGACCAGCACAGCCTGTTCCTGCTATTAAAACATCTGCTCTTTTCATTTCCTCTACCTCAGTTATTAATTCCCTAACTCAAGCATTCTTTCAAGGGGAATAAGTGATTTTACCCTTGTTTCCTCTGAAACTTTTACCTCTTCGGTCTCCCCTTCAAGGACTGCAAGAACTTTTTCCAAGTTCACTTTTTTCATATCCTCGCAAATTTGGCCCTCTATAACGGGATAAAATGTCTTATCCGGATTTTTTTCCTTCAGCTGATAGAAGATTCCTGTTTCTGTTCCTATAATAAATTCCTTCCTAGGAGATCGTGTAACAAAGTCGATAATCCCAGAAGTACTTCCCACAAAATCCGCTTCCTCTAATACATCATATGTACATTCTGGATGAGCTGCAAATAAAGCTTTCGGGTGGATTTTTTTCGCTTCTAGAACCTTTTCAGCGGTGATGGTTTGATGAATAGGACAGTAGCCTTTATTCAAAATAATATTTTTCTCAGGAACTTGTTCTGCTACATATCTTCCTAAATTCCCGTCTGGTATAAAGAAGATATTTTTATTCGGAAGCTCTCTTACAATCTTCACTGCATTTGAAGAAGTAACAATTACATCAGAATAAGTTTTAATTTCTGCTGTAGTGTTTATATAACAGACCACTGCAAGATCTTCATACTCTTCTCTCTTCTTCTCGATACTTTTTGCATCGACCATGTGAGCCATAGGACAATCAGCATCGCTGTCAGGAAGATATACCTTTTTGTCTGGGTTTAATATCTTCGCACTTTCTCCCATAAAAGATACTCCGCAAAGAATTATGGTATCTGCATCTGTTTCAGAAGCCTTCTTGCTGAGATAATAAGAATCTCCTACAAGATCTGCAATTTTTTGTATGTCTCCATCTACATAGTAATGAGCCATAATGACGGCATTCTTTTCTTTCTTTAATTGATTTATTTTATCGATTATATTCATATTTGCACCTCGAATGTTCACTTTTTATTATTCCCATAGTTCTGAAGTATACCCTTTTGCTCCTTTACTGTCAATACAGTTAATTTCAATTATACTATATTTTCCTAATAAATCATTCTATTCATTTATCGTATATTTCAGCAATTAAGAAAAACTACGATTATCTTAAACCGCAGTTTTTCTAATATTTTCTATTTCTTCTACTTACAGAGCTTTCATCTCTTCCATCTCTTTCATCTCTTCCGCTGCTTCCAAGGGTGCAAATTTGTTTCCCAGAATACAGATCCCTGCAGATACAAAGATCGGGATCAGAAATGCGATGAATAATTTATTTTGGATAAAGAAAGGAACTCCCGATGCCACTCCCAGCACAGCTCCCAAAACTGCTGTGTTTTCTCTTAGCTTCGGACTGTATAAACCGAAGAACAGCGGAATAAATACACCTGCACAAACTAAATCCGCTACTAGGAAAAGTGTTAAAACGCTATATCCTCTCGATGCAATAAAGACAGAAATTATAATCAGTATAACTGTCATCCATCTTGCCTTCTGCAAAGAAAGCATAGATTTATTTTCTTTCTTTCTTTTAATGGCAAAGGTTGCAACCATTGCATTCAGCAAAGTATCCACAGTACTCATAACAAGAACTAAAGCTAGAATAAACGCAGCGATAATCAGTCCTGTCGGAAACAATTCATAGACAAGAGCAAACAAAGCCACGGAAGGATTATCACCTATCCCCATCCCCGCTGAGGCGATACCGATAAATCCTGTAATGAACATTATTGGAAGAACAACCAGTATACAAGCAATCAGAGATTTTTTGATCGCAGCATCATTCTTTCCAGAATAAATTCTTTGCCAGTACCCTTGATGGAATAGATTCGCAGCAAACACCCCGATACAAAGGGTTAAACCATATTCGATGCCGCCTATATTTCCAATATCAAGCAGATCGGGACGGTTCACCTGAGTTTGTCTGATAATTTCTCCCATACCTCCGCTATAATACAACACGCCAGCAGCTACAGTTAATGTTAACACAATGATCAAGACCATCTGAATTGCATCTGTAAACATAGAAGCCTTGAGCCCGCCATAAGTTGTGTAGATCATTGTCGCTGCTCCTACTAACAATGCAGTATATACTAAAGGAACTTCTGCCATTTGAAAAGCCACTTGAGCTATCGCTGTCAGCTCCGCTATTAAATGTACCAGCATATAAAATATAGATAAAAGAATGGTTAAAACGTACATTTTAGATCCGTATCTTTTCAGTGCATAATCGCTTATGGTACTACCCTCCGGAAGATAGGCTCTTACTTTAGGACTTAAGATGGAAAAAGCAAAGTAAAGACTTGCTGCCCCAAAAGCATAACCTATAATAGTAGCAATTCCGCCGATAGCTCCTGCTTCTGGAGGAGTGAATAATATAAACACCCCTATAAAAGATGCTAAAAATGTAGCAGTCAATCTTTGGGAACCTGTACTTCCTCTCGCTGTTAAATAATCATCGATGTTCTCAATTTTCCCTTTGCTGTAAACAATACCAATAAACGTAAAAATAATTACTGTAATAAGTATTAAAGAAATCACAACTGTAGATGAAATCATAATACCGCCTCCTTTTATTTTTTGCAGCTTTATAAAATCAAATACACTCAAGACATATCAAGAAAATCATTTTATCCCAAATAAAAAAACACAAATCCTGATCTAGAATTTGTGTTTTACAAGCATATAGTAAATTATAAACAAGTCGTTCACTTTCCTACGCTGGTATTATCCAGATCAGGTTAAAGGATTAAAAGATATCAGGATCTTTCTCTCAGCTGGCCTCTCCAGCACTCCTAGTGAGTATTCGATTTTCAATTTCACGAACATAGTATTATTCCGATAAAACCGCTGCTGCTTTCTATCTGAAAATTATACTACTAATCAACTGTAACATAATAAAAATAGATATTCAAGTGCCTTTAAAACATCTGCACATTTATTAGAAATCTGACCTGCCAAATTTTGCCTGTATAAAAAGGTTTATAAAAATCCCAATCCCTGCAAAAATAATATAACTGGTCTTCTTGTTCAAAAACTGAAGATAAGGAAACAATAATATCAAAAACTCTAAAGACCATCTGAGATTTCCACTTAATGGATATGCTGCCTTTGGAGAAAAAAAGATTCTCCATAGCAGAGCAAATACTGCAGCCGCTGCCACAGACAAAGAAATCTTATGCCACATCTGCTCTAGAATAATATAAGCCCATCTTACAACCAATAAAACTGAAAATATCTCTATAATAAAAGCTGCTATATCATTTATTATTAGCATTTTACGACCTCTGCTTTCTACAAGATTCCACTATGCTGTATTTTTTGGATCTACGTTTTCATTTTATCCAAAACTTTTCCGATATCACCGTAAAATAAGGATAGATTGTTTCTTGATTCCTTCTGGGATAGCTGACGTTTCAAAATATATCGATGAGTAACTTCCTATACCATACTATAGTTCACTAAGCACCCATATATAAACAGAGATTTCTCTTTCTTCTCCATCTGTCGACATTTCATGAAATTGCGTTTTGTGTATATAAAAAGCTGTTTCTGTCTGAATTTTTTTCTCCTCCTGCTAGATCAGGAGAAGGATTCATGGGGATTATAAAACGAAAAGAACTGTATAATGCTGCAATAAACAGCATGATCAGCGTTGAAGCTTTTTTCCATTTTTGAACAAATCTTTTGAACATAAAAAACACAAAGAGTCCCAAACTAATAATTAACGTCTATATCCAGACATTCGTATCTATATCCTTTCTTTTTATATTCGAATTTTCTTGTCTATAATATTTACCCTCCCATTTCACGGGATAACCGCTGACTCTAATTATCTTTTAAACTATCACGCCCTTAAGGATCTAAAGATGTTTAAATCTACACCATAAAACCATTGACCGATCCAGTCTATTGTAGTATGCTCTATATAAACCAAAATGGTTTATGGAGGTATGATATGTACGAAAAGTTTTTAGCCCTTGATGAGAATAAAAGAGACATTATTTTAAGAGCAGCACTGCAGGAATTTGGGAAATATGGATATAAAAAAACATCTGTAGAACAAATCGCAGAGTCGGCCGGCATCTCAAAATCTATGGTTTTTCATTATTTCGGCAGTAAATTAAGCCTTTTTGAATTCTTAGCATCTTTTACAGCGGATTTTGGAATTGGGATTTCAGAAAAATTCTTGGAAAATATAGAGGATTTAGATTATATCGGCCAGTATGAACGTGCCGCTAAAATAAAACTTAAAGCTTATAGAGATAATAAAGAGGCTTTTGATTTTATCGGGATGCTTTATTTAAATCCAGAAAATACACTTATTTCTACTAGGATTAAGGAAGAATTTGATAAGAATATAGAATATAGAAATAAGATATTAGAAATTCTATCCAGTTCAAAAAACGACAACTTTTTCAGAACGGATTTAAATATTGATTCTTCAAAAAAATATATTAACTGGATCATAGACGGTTATTCTGCCGAACTGACTCAACGGTTAATTGGTGAAAGCATAAGCCATAAGAATTTCGATGAAGACTGGAAAGATTTCGACAAAATGATACTAGATTTAAAAAGACTTTTTTATAAGGAGAAATATCAATGAGCGTAATTTCTTTAAAAGATGTTAGTAAAAACTTCGGAAAAACAGAAGCTCTAAAGGGAGTTTACCTTGAACTTCAAAAAGGAGAGATCCTTGGGTTTATAGGGCCTAATGGTGCTGGAAAAACAACAACTATACGAATTATCCTCGGAATCTTAAAAGGCGCAGGAGATTCAAAGGTTTTTGGACTCGACCCTTGGAAAGATGCTATAGAAATTCATAAAAATCTTTCCTATGTACCCGGGGATGTAAATCTTTGGCCGAATCTTACGGGAGGCGAAGTGATCGATTTATTCTTGAAATTAAAAAAACAGAAAAATTCCAACTATAAAGAAGAGCTTATCGAAAAATTCGATTTTGATCCTCGGAAAAAATGCAGAACTTATTCAAAAGGAAATCGGCAAAAAGTCGCCTTGATCTCTGCTTTAGCTGCTGATGTCGATTTGTATATCTTTGACGAACCTACATCCGGACTGGATCCTTTGATGGAAAGTATATTTCAAGAAGAAGTTCATCGAATAAAAAGGGAAGGAAAAAGTATTCTTCTTTCTTCTCATATATTATCTGAAGTAGAAAAACTCTGCGGCTCTATCAGTATTATAAAAGACGGAACCATTATCGAATCCGGTCCTTTAGCAGAATTGAGGCATTTAACGATGTCTAAAATAAAGGTAAGAACTAGAAAACCCTTGTCTGATTTCGAATCGAATCATGCAGTTCACGATTTTCATATAAACGAAGGTTTGACAGAATTCAGTGTAGACGGCAAAAACTTAGGGGAAATTATTTCCTTAATCAGCAAATATGATATTTTGACTTTGGAAACACAGCCTCCTACCCTTGAAGAATTATTTATGAGCCATTATGAAAGGACGATTCAATAATGAAACATATCTTTTATAATACTGGAAGCATTATCGGTTTCATTTTAAAAAAAGACAAAATCAAGATTTTAATCTGGATCATCGCTTTAATTGCTTACGGGGTCGGTTTTATCCCTGTATTTCAAGGAATACTAGACACCTCTTCAAACTCTCAGGTTTTAGTGGACACGATGAAAAACCCTGCGATGATCGCGATGATAGGCCCCGTCTTTGTAGAAGACAGCTATACTATCGGCTCTATCTATGCGAATTATATGATGGTTTTTTCAGCCTTAATCGCCGGAGCTATGAATATCTTCATCGTCTCAAGCAATACTAGAAATGATGAAGAACTAGGAAGGACAGAACTCCTTCGGGCTTTACCTGTAGGAAGACTTTCTAATCTGTCAGCAAGTTTAATCATCGCCTTTTTTGCAAATCTAATCCTTTTACTAGCTACAGCTATAGGGATGTATTTTATTTCCCCTGATATTTATCTAAAGGGAGCGATTATCTTTTCAGCTGGAATTTATGGATATGGATTTCTCTTTGCCTGTATCGTCTCTTTGTTAGGAGAAATTTTTACAAACAATAGAGCTGTAATGGGTGCAGGTTTTTTCCTCTTGTTTTTAAGCTATATTTTAAGAGCAGTCGGCGACGTTTCGATGGAAGCATTGTCTTTAGTTTCTCCTCTTGGTCTTGTCACAAGAACAGAAAACTTCGTCAACGATTATATATGGCCCTTTTGGATTTTGCTCCTCGAAATAATCCTAGTTGCACTTCTTTCATTTTTCTTTGCCAAAAACAGGGATCTCGGCAGCGGTCTCATTCCTGAAAGAAAAGGAAAATCTTCGGCATCCGTATTTCTTTCCGGGATAAAAACTTTTGCCTTTCGAATCAACCGCAGCGGCTTTCTTATTTGGGCTTTGGTCATTTTTATATTTTCTGGAATGTATGGCTCTGTGTTTGGAGATTTGGAAAACTATATCAATTCTTCTGATCTTTTGAAAAACATGTTTAATGTACAAGGAGTCCACTCTTTGACAGAACAGTTTATTTCTTTGCTTATGGTGATTATGGCGATCATCACAACTATACCTTCCCTCGCCTTTCTTCACAGAATAATCAGCGAAGAACATAAAGGTTTGAGCGAAGAAATATTAACAAAACCAGTCTCCCGTTATGAATATTTGTTTTCCTTTTTTATAATCTCTATATGCACCGCCTTTATCCTGCAAGTCTTAGTAGCATTAGGATTTTGGTCTGTAGGAAGGATATATTTGGAAAATATACCCACTCTGGAAATATTTATAAAAGCAGCTCTTCTATACGTCCCTGCTATATGGCTTATGATCGGAGTCTCAACCTTTTTAATCGGCATCACTCCTAGATTTGCTTGGCTGAATTACATCTTTTTATGCTACAACTTTGTGATCGTCTATTTAGGGGATATGCTGGATTTCCCGGACATTTTAGGAGATCTTACTCCTTTTGGAAATGTAGTTTCCTATCCTTTAGAGGAAATTACTTGGGGAGCTTCTATTCTTATGACCGTTTTGTTTATTCTATTGTCTGCAGCAGGCTTTATCGGATATCGAAAACGCGACCTTATGAATTAGAACAACCTTTCTAGCTTTACAACAACAAAGTGCCGGAGACGAGTAAATCTCTTTCCGGCACTTTTCTTTGAATTATATTATCTTTTAAAATTCGTTCCATTACCCCTTTCTATCAGTAAAGGTATGCAAAGTATAATTATCTTGATTATAGACTTGTTCCCGCTTTTTCGCTTTAGAATTGAAACTTCTTCTAGTAAGTTATAAAAACATTCTTTTTTCATAGTCCTATATGATACTATGAAATAAACGTAGTTCACGATACTTGCAAAATAAACCTTGGAGATAAAATATGAGTCAATTCATTCTAGTTACAGAAAGCGGCGCCGATCTGCCGCAAAAATATATCGACCGCTTTAACATTAAAATCGTCCCTATGTATGTAAATTTTGGAGAAAACACCTTTAAAGATTCCGACATAAAAGCTGAAGATGTTTTTGATTATTATGAGAAAAACAAAATTTTACCTACTACCTCCGGATCAACCCCTAACGACTTTACAGAAATCTTTAGAAATATTAACGTAACCTATCTCGATGCAGAAATCATATATATCGCCTATTCCTCAGTAACAACTGTTTCCTTCAACTCTGCGAGAATTGCTGCCGAGGAGTTTTCAAATGTTCATATGATCGACAGTAAAAACTGCACAGTAGGTCTTGGGACAGTTGTTATCGCTGCCGCAGAATATATAGAGAATAATCCCGGCGCAGAAGCTCAGGATATTATTCAATTTGTAGAAGAAATCAGAGAAAGAACGCGATTTGTATTCTTGCCCTACAGCTTATTGTATTTAAAAGCTGGAGGAAGAATTTCAAATGCCTCTTATATCGGAGCGATGCTCTTAAAAATCTACCCCACGATCAATCTTGAAAACGGGTATCTGGTCGCTGGCTCAAAGTATCGGGGTAGTTTCAAAAAAGCCTACAAAAATATGATCGATAAATTTTTCAGCCGTTTTGAACTTGACCGGGAGACGATCCGCCTTGTAAAAGTGCACGGCTTAGAGAAAAAAGATATCATTGAAATCGAAACGATTCTAAAAGAACAAGGCGTAACGAAGACAGAATGGGTAGACGCCGGTGCGGTCATATCCTGCCACGGCGGACCTGGAGCAGTAGGGCTGGCAGGTATCGAAAATAAATAATGTCCAGCAGCAACAAAGTCCGCATTCCTTTATTCATTGATAAAAACTATTCCCATTGCCAAAACGAACTTTCCGCTGCAATAGGAATACTTTTTACATCTTTATACCTGTTCTAACAATGATCTCTCGACAAATAAAAAGTTAAACTTTATTCCATAAAGAGATATGATGCATTACCTTATACTGATAATGCTGATAAAATGTATTTCTGCTTATTCTTGCCTTTTCGCATAACTCTTTTACTGTAATCTTTTCAATACTCTTTTTTTCAAGCAGCTCTAAGAAACTATGCGTAATATTTTCTTTTGTTTTAACCACTCTTAAATCTATCTTTTCCATTTCTTCTCCCAGTACGTTTTATAGCCATTTCTATGCTGCTATAAAAGAATAAATCATATCTAACAGAATTAAAAGTAGAATCACTCCTGCGATAATCTTTGTTTTCCTTCTACCTATTTTCTTCACGATCTTTTCGAAAAAAGGTTGTACAAAATACAAAAACAGTACTCCTCCTAAACCGAATCGAATACTGGGACTAAGGGCAATCCTCCCTTGAAAATTAAAGTCATAATCTATATAAGTCTGCCAAGGCCAGCTTCCCATAGTCCACTCTAGTATATAGCTTGTGAGAAGTTCTAGAAATGTTGCCGTAGCCATAGTCAAAAGAAAAACAGCCGGAATCAGAAGCAGCTTCTTTTTAATAGGCTTATTTCGAATCAGCCTATACCATAATAATACGAATACAATCCCCCCGACCCCATAGATCGGCAGCCAAGGTCCAAATAAAACTCCCCTGTTGCTAAATCCCCACCGATAAATAATAACTTCAAGAATGGTTTCATATAAATAACCAATCCCTGCATATCCAAAGAAAAACAAGATATATTCAAAGATATTGTATACATGATGTTGTTTATTGTTTTTAATCATCTTAGCACCTCCTTTGTGTCCCTGTTTATGGAAATTATAGCTGTCACATAATTCCAGTCTTTTCTAGTTCCTATCTATGTACCCATTTTGCTCCTGCAGATAGATATAGAAGCTGTTTTAAAATTGCACTGGTAAAAACTACTTAAAAAATAAAAGCACTTGCACGATGCAAGTACTCTTCAGAAGAAGAAATCGGTCTTTCTTTTATTTCTTTAAAGTATAGAGTAACTATAAATACCTCTTCTACAGCTATTTAACCAATCTCAAATCCCGATATTCCCAACTCCTGCTCTTAATTTACTTTTTAACCCTCTTTATCCCCGGATCTTTGACCTCAGGAAAATCTCCTTCAGCCAGTTCCCATAGGTAAAAACTCGCAATAGACCCATAGGGTGAATAGCGTTTTCTATATCTTTCAAATTTTGCTTTATCTATTTTTCTGTGGCGATACAGCATTCTCATTCCCCGAAGTATCGCTAAATCTCCATAGCTGAGAATATCCGAACGCTGCATGCTGAAGGTCATAATCATTTCAGCTGTCCAAGGACCGATACCCTCTATCTTAGACAGCTCTTTAATGACTTCTTCATCAGACATCTCATGCAATGCTGCCATACTAAAGGATTCCTCATAGATTTGCTGAGCAAAATTTAATATATAGTCTGCTTTTTTAAAGGTAATACCGATAGACTGGAGTTCTTCTCTTGAAAGGCTGAGAATTTTTTCTGGACTTATTTTTCCTAATTTCTCTTTTAACCGATTCCATATCGTATTTTGAGCCGCCATAGAAATCTGCTGCCCGATAATATGTCTTACAACAGATGAAAACACATCCTCATCTACTGGGATCTCCAAATATCCTACATGATCTATAAGCTCTCCAAGTTTTTTATCTTTTGATTTTAAATAGTCTAACTCTTTTTCTCCATACTGAAAAAGCAATACCATCCCTCCGTTATATAATGTGGTGTAGTGTTTATATCTTATCTTACTATTAGTTTTCTGAATATGTCCTGCTTATTCTCTTATAACTCTATTCTTTATCCAAGTACAAAGCAGAGTATTCATTTTAAATATCCTTTAGCTGAATCTATCTGTCGTTCTTGTTCTTTTTTAATTGCATTCTCATTGTTTTTATATAATATTTTACAATGTTAATAGCATAATCCGATGCAACTATTGCTTGATATTTAATAATTATACTTATAACGATTAGACATTATTCTATTCTCTGTCCAAAAGTCCCACACTTTCCACATGTTTTGAGAGGTATAGATAGCTTTCAAAAATGAATAGCTTAAATATCTTTAAAAGATTCTTATCTGAGGAAATATGTCCACGGCGTAATTATATATGTGGAAACATATCAATTTCTTGTCTACTCTATCACTGAAAACAATAAGAAGTTTAGAATTTTGAATAATACATTTTTTCTATCAAACAATATAGTTTCCTATACTTTGCAATTTGATATACATTACAAAAATATAGCTCTGATTAATCTTCTAATAGCTACGATACTATTATAGATTGAACCAACAATTCAACTCGTTTAATAAATTTAAATTCTCTCATTGACGTTACACCTTATCCTTCATTCTGATGTTGTACAATAAAAATTACCACCCTATTCTCAAGGATTTTGCTATATAATTCAATGATGAATAGGAGAACTCAAAATAACAAAAAGAATCACAAAAACTTATGACCAAGAATTCAAATCACAAGCCGTTAAATTAGCGCAGGAAATTGGTGGGTACAAAGCTGCTGAGGAGTTAGACGTTTCAGCAGGTACTATTTATACATGGATCAAGGCTTTCAAAGAAGGACGATTGGCTGCAAAAGCAGCTGTTCATACTCCAGAAAATGCCCTGACTCTCAACGAGAAACTTATTACTCTTAGAAAACAACTAAAAGAACAGGATAAAGAAATTCGTCGTTTAAAAGAAGAAAATGAATTTCTCGAGGAAGCAAGCGCTTTTTTCGCAGCCAGCCGTCGGAAGTCAGCAAAAAACAGAGATTAATGTTCATCGCTATTAAAACAGAAGAAAGCACACTTAAAGGAAAAATCTCGTTCTATTGTAAAAGTCTTGATGTTACAAGACAAGGCTTTCATAATTACTTAAAATATAAGAATAGTCCTTGGAAATATCAGTCTCTTGCTGATGCTATGTTAGATATCTGTGCTGAAGATGAATGCAATGATACTTATGGGCGAGTTCGAATGCATCAGGCATTGGAACAAAAGCAGCCTGATGGCATCAATGTTCCAAGTGAACGGACCATTTACCGAGTTATGGAAGAAATTGGCATCAGCCATAGGCCAAAGAGAAAGCCAAATGGAATCACAAGAGCCGATAAAGAAGCCAGAAAATCAGTTGACCTGATCAAGCGTAACTTCACATCTGATAAACCTCTGGAAAAATGCGTAACAGATATGACTCAGGTAAAATGCCTGGATGGTAAACTATATGTATCGGCTATTTTTGATTGCTTTGATTCTGCAGTATTGGGATTAGCAATGGATACAAACATGAAAGCAACTCTTTGTGAAAAAACGCTGGAAAATACCTATAAATCACATCCCGGAATCCGAGGATGTATCATACATAGTGACAGAGGCACGCAGTACACTAGTGGAATTGTCAAGAAAAGTGTAGTCATATAAACTCACTAAATTTCCTTTGATGGTTATGCTGCCAGAAGTTGTTCTGCTGACAGCTCTCTATATACAGCAGGAGGATATCCTCCTGGGTTTGCAGTATAGACTCTGATTCGATTGTAATAGGTAAACACATACTTGAAGATGATGCTCTTGACATCCTCTCGTTTCATCTTATAGGTAGGGATGCAATAAAGTAACTCCTTCTTCAAGGTAGCAAAGAAGCTTTCCATCCTTGCATTATCGTAGCAATAATCCACACCGCTAAGACTTTGCGTCATTCCTAGGTTTGATAATTCCTGACGAAAGGCATCACTGGTATACTGACTGCCCCTGTCCGAATGAAGGATAGTCCCATCTAGTTTATATCGATGTGTAACAGCCTTAAGAGTATACAGACAGAGCTCTTTCTTCATGTTGTCTCTCATAATCAGGGTTAGTATTTCCCCATTAAAACAATCCAAGATGGGAGAAATCTACAGCTTTCCATCCAAGCATTGTATCTGAGAGATATCCGTTAAAAGCTTTTACAATGGTTTTTTCGAAGAAAAATCCTGTTTCAGTAGATTTTCCTGTTCTTGGATCTAAGTAGTAGGGTGCGTGAGTCCTTTCGGTTTTCGGCGCGGTTTATGCAACCATCCATGCTCGCGCATGATCCTTGTAATTCTACAGATTCCTGCTTTTAGGCCACGTTGTAGCAAAGCCAACTGCATCCGCGGAGCACCGTAATTGTCATTAAATGGAGATTCGTTTAAAATATCTTCCATTTCTGCCGAAAGAATAGCATCCTTGTTTGGACGTCCAATCATTTTTTTATATTTAAAATAACCGGATGTACTGACCCCAAGAATGTGACACATCAGTTTGATTGTCCAACGTTTGCTGTGACGTTCATAGATGAAAAGGTAGCGCTGATGAGCTCTTACTTCTTTCGGCGTACGGCGAAAAAACCGAGTGCCTCCTGTAAGATCTCATTGGAATGTTTGAGTTACGCATTTTCTTTTTCCAGCTCCAAAATACGCTGCTCTTTGTTATCCGCAGATATTCTTTTATGGCCACTGCCAACATAAGTATCTGCTCCATATTTTTTTCGCTGATTTCTCCAAGTGGAATAGTATAGTAAGGAATTCCAGTTGATTTGCAACTGCTTTTACGCCGATTTCATCAAAGAGTTTAACGGCCTGTTCTTTAAATGATTTTTCATATTGCATGTTGTTCTCACCTTTCTATGTGCTTTGATAATAACATATATTTGGTGAGTTTCATGACTCTACTTTAATGTTAGCACTCCACTAGTGAGCTCTACCGAAAAGCAATAAGTAAATATGGCATTCTCCAAAGTATGAATAGTGCAGGTGGCAGATGCCATGATAATGCACAATGCGAAAGCATGTGGGCAAGGCTGAAAGAGGAACTTCTCTATAATCGCTATGATACCACTAAAATGAAAGTTGAAACTGTTAAAACTCTCATCTGGAGATATTTCATCAGCTATTGGAATAACAGGAGAATCTGCTCTACCAACTGAGGGTTACCTCCTATGGTTAAGAGACATCTGTACTATATCTCATCACAGGGTGTTGCGTAGTTCAAACATCCTTGAGTCAAAAGTGTAAAGAGATATTAACAATATCATTCTGAACTGATTTCATTTATATTTCTGTATAAATTTTGTATTTCTAACCTGAGACATCTTAAAGCTTACCACTATCATTTAATGAAAGTAATTCTTCTGGAAACGGCTCGAATATAGTTTGTCCTAACAAGTATTCAATATTATATTTTATAGAGTAACCTTTTAAAATACTCGCTATGGCAGATTTGTCAATCTTTCCATTTCTGTATTTTTCCATTAATTGTAAGATAAACACTTTTTCTTCTTTGCTCGCGAAGTTTGAGAAATACCCAAATATATGTTGATAGGCATTAATGTAATTCTTTTTAGAAGGTAGGTTCAAAAATAATTTTACCATTTCATTAAAGTAATTATCTAACACTATATTTGTTTCTAATTTTTCATGATTTGCAACAATTAGCCCTAATTTGTTTTTTAATGTTTGATTATAAGCAAAGTATAAATATTTATTTTTTGCATGATAATCCGCTAATTTTTTTATAGATTTACTTTGTGCCATTTTTTTAAAATTAAAAATCGCATATAGTTTTGTAAAAAAATGCTCTCTTATTATCAGGTTTGTTAATCTCCCTTCTTCTTCAATTGGCAAATAAGGGAAATGCTTTTCCATTTCAGCCGCAAATAAACCCTTACTTTTTCCGATTACAGGGGATTTTTCCATACCCGAGTATACTTTAACATCTTTTATCCCACAAGATGGTGATCGTCCTTTTAATATAAGTCCATCTATATCGGAAATATCTTTAAGAATATCTTGGGAATATTTTTTCATATCATTCGTTAAATATTTTTTAGATTTAGGTTGAACTAATTCTATACCGTCATGCACTTTAATTAAACGCAGACTTTCTCTTGGTAATCCTAAACCAATTTCTATCTCAGGGCACAGTGGAATAAATTCAATTTGATCTTTCATTTTATCTAATAGATCGAATTGTACAATAGCACCATTATATCTGCAATTCTCAAAACCTAAACACTTACTTATTAAGATTTTTGGTTTCACTTCATTTCCTCCAAATATTTATATATTAAACATTTCTAACGCTTTTTGTCTTTGCGTTTTATGATCTACGATAGGGCTTACATACAATTTTTTTATATCAATACCGTAGTTTTCTTCTAGCTGTTTCTTAAATTTAAAGGGTTCATGTATATATTGTGTTGGAATATCTTCCAATTCCTTTACATACCTTTTTATAAACTTACCTTCAGGATCGTACTTCTTACTTTGAGTGATTGGGTTAAAAATCCTAAAGTAAGGGACTGCATCAGTTCCTACAGATGCAGCCCATTGCCACCCGCCAATGTTAGAGGCAATATCATAGTCTATGAGCATTTCAGAAAAATATTTTTCGCCTAGCCTCCAGTCAATCAGTAAGTCTTTAATTAAAAAAGAAGCGGTAATCATTCTAAGACGATTGTGCATCCAACCTTCTTCACTAAGTTGGCGCATTGCTGCGTCTATTATAGGGAATCCAGTTAGTCCAGATTTCCATTTTATAAAATTTCCCTCATCATATTCCCAATTAATACATCTATATTTTTCAATTATCTCTTCATTGTGCTGATTTGGATGAAAATAGTATATCATATTATAGAAATCTCTCCAGGCTAGCTCTTTAATAAATATTTCTTTTCCCAGAGAAAAAGGCATCATTGTTGCAGCATTGAATACTTCTCTGACAGACAACTGACCTGTTGTTAAATAATGCGATAAATGACTTGTTCCATCAAGAAACGGATATTCTCTATTTTCGTTGTAACTACAAAGTTTCGCGTTCATAAAATCAGCAAGGCATTCTCTAGCATTCTCTTCTCCTATAAACATAGAAAAGTCATTATTCAAAAGACTTCTTAATTCAATAAACTTTTCTTTACCAATAGGGTCTTTTTTACTGAAATCGCTTAATATAATCTCAGATAGTTTAGCATAATCAATATTCTGTTCTTCAGGTTTTTTGCTACCCATCCATTTATTATAATAATGTGTAAAAACTTTATAATGAGAATTGTCCTCTTTCAATACTTTGTTTGCTGAGTGTAAATGATGGTCATAAAATGAGAAAACTTCAACGTTTTTTCTTTTTAGGAATCTATTCAACTTTTGTTCTTGAGATTTCCCATATCCGCATTCAATAATATTATAATATATTTTGTCTATGTTACTAAATTCATTGAGAAGTGTATCAAAACAAGTTAAAATTTCTCCATATAAAAAATAAATATCCAGACCTTTTTTTAAACAACTTTCATAATAGCTATTCAACGAAGAAAAAAAATAAGCATAACTTGTCGTTTCAATCTTTATTAGCTCAGGATCTAAATGATATATAAATATAAGATTTTCATTATCTTTTATGTCATTGATAGCACTAATAAGCGCGGTATTATCATGAAATCTAAAATCATTTCTTATCCATAAAACAGAATTTCCCACGTTGCCCTCCTATGCCTATTCGTTTAGGCTTGTATTTTATTATCTTATAAAATATGTTAATAGAAAAACTAAGTTTAAGTGGTAGGAATAATTTTGTAATTGTTTTTATAAAATCTAAAAATTGATATCATTATAAGTAAAATCATCCCTACTATAGATGCTTTTTCTAATATAGGATACGAGCCCGAAAAGCCTTGGCTTGATTTAAGAAAATTATTGATTCCAAAATAAGCCCAGGCTATCGGTAAAGGGAATACAGCGTTTTTATTTTTTACGTTGACTAGAAATACAATCACTACAGCTACTATTAAGATTGTAAAAGCCCACAAAGTGTCAGATATTCCAAATCCATTCCAGTTGAGTTTAACCAAAGTTGCAGACATGTTTACAACTGTTGCTATAAAAAGCCAACCGGCATACATTCCAAATGATAAAGGTATTATAAAATGCCCTTTAGATTTTAATGATAATAATTTTTCTAATATTAATGATAGCGAAAATAAAAAAGCAACAATAAAAATAACTGACAATTCTAATTGTAGATAAGAAAATGATATAATCCATAGTATGTTGAATAAACTGGAAAAGCGGAAGAGCGAAGTAATTCTATTTATAACGTTTTTATAGTAATCATTATCACTTCTAATTACCATTATAATACATGATAAAATTACAAGAATATAAATTATGCTCCAAATACTGAATGTAGTTGGGCTTGGTGTTATCAGGGTCAAATATCTGTCAGATACCTTTTTTTGTGAGTAGCCATTGATTAGGCCGAGGGCTCCGAGGGCATTTATTACAAGTGTTAAAAATAATATTAATATATTTATAATTGCTTTTTTTCTTTCTTTCATTTTTATACTCCTATTCATATATGTTTTTTTGATAAACTGAAAATAACTATTAATTCCTTTTATCTATATTGTTTTATATTTAGACAATTTTATTATACTCGTGCTTCCAGTTCTTTTGATTAATCCATAAATTGATTGCCTCCTTTATTCATTAGATATATTTATTTCATCTCCATCTGGTAATATAAATGCCTGCACAAACTTGACACCTAGTACATCAGCGATGGCCTTCAACTCATCCAAGGTTACCGTTTCTCGTTGTAATTTTTTATTGAAATTCTGTGGAGTCTGGCCAATACGTCTAGCAAGTTCGGAAACACTTATATTCATTTGCTCACACAGTTCTTTAATCATTTCTGCCGTAGTCATACAACACCTCCAAGTTTACGCTAAGAATATTATAAACCATTTGGTTGATAAACACAATAGTTATTAAAATATTATTATAATCAGCAAGCAAAAGAAAACCCACAACTCTACTTCAGAGTCATGGGCTATTTACTTCTGATTTTCATATTTCCATTTCAATGCCAGATTTGAAGGATATGACGAAGTGTTCTTCATAGACTGTAACACTCTGGATTATCTTCCTTACAAGCTTATCATCATATTCTAAGGTGCGGAATTTGTTCTTGCGGATAAATTCAATCAGCTCATTGATTCGCTCGTTCTCGCCACTGAGGGAGGCATCTTCTACTAAAAGGAGCTGTCGCTTGTCTCTCAGCTCATCAATCTCATCTGCTAGATGTTCATAATCTTGACCCTTATTAGCCAGCTTGATGAGTTCTTTTTGCTTTTCCTCCAGTAAGTTGTTAATCTCTGAAATTTGGTATTCTGTGGTTTCGCCAATCACAGCATGAATATTCTCTTCCAGTGTCTTTATCATATTGTTCCCACCTGCAAGTAGCTTATTAATTGCAGTCATTACTGCACCATAAAGTTCATCTTCTTTTACGGTTCGGTTCTTACATACCTCAGGACCCTACGGAGTTAATCTAAAGCAACTCATGTCAACATTATTGCTATTAAGCCACGCAACTGCCGACAATGTCTGCTCATCAAAATCAGACGCCACCAAGATGATCCTTTGCTTTTCATTGAAGTTCTTCTGTGCATCATTCACCCGAAGGAACTCATTTAACTTACGAATACGAAGTTCAAATGAGGTTAACTCTCCCGGTTCAAACTCACTTCTATATTTTTCAATGTATGGAGCGTAAACTTTTTTCACTAAATCATCGATTTTATCTATTGTTGCGTAACTAGCTACATATCTTATTGCTTGAAATTCAAAAGCTTCTTTGCGATGTTCAATATCTTTTCGGTCCCTCTTAATTTCAATTAGTACAATATTTCCGTTGTTATCGACTGCGGTCAAATCACTTCTTCCATTCTTCTCATTTCTAACTTGTCTACCGACAATGAGCATAGATTCTTCTTCATCACAGATCATATCAATACTGTTTCTTAAAACTTCCTCTATATCATTTTCAGTCATATTCAGTTCTGAAAAAGTGACCGGTTCAATCCTGGCAGCTTGTTTCCCTTTAATACTGTACATGTTCTACACCCCCAACATATTCTAATCCATCGCTTTCACTTTACTCTCAATAAAGTTAATTTCATTTTGGCCCAGACCATATTTTTTATATAACTGTTGGTCAATTTCAGGAATAGATTTCGTCCAATCAATATCAGAATCAGAGGTAAAGTCTTGCATCGGAACTTTTTTCCATTTATCTGGAGCTGTATCTTGCGTCATTTTTAGAACTCCTAATAAAGCCCTAGAAAATTTGGTTTTCACATATTTCTTTAAATTATTCGCCTCAATTTCAGTGTTAAATGAGCCAAATCCTAAAAAGGTTTCCGTATAACCAACTTCGGGCGATACTACAAGAGGTTCTGTTATTCTTTCACCAAATCCTGCCGTTACTGCTTTTGGAATCAACACTTTATATTTGTCTAAGTTTGAATGTTTCAACAGAAAATTTCTTCTTATATATCGGGTAGTTCTTGTCAATCCATCAAGCCCATATATCAATACATCATTATCTCTACTTTTTTCGTTTTGAAATACTTCAGGTAATGATTTAAAAATGTTTGTCCTAAGACGCTTCTCTTTTCCATTAGACTTAACTTTACTTTTTAATTTCTGATTCCAGTCATAAACCTGTTTCAAATCAAACTTGTTTTGCAGGTATATATGGCTAAATATAGACTCAAAACTAGAAGTGATTTCAACTTTATTAGATATATCAATTAATTCTTTCGGCTTACCAAAAAGGTAATCATCAATATACAACTCAACTATTTGAGGATCTTTTCCATTGCTATAAATTAACTGTTTACCGCTTAATCCATTATCATATCCATGTTTCCAATGAATTATATTAGTATATTTTGCGCCGTTAATTCCTGGAAATGCATCTTCAACATTATCAATTGAAATAATTTGAGTATCATGTTTTACTTCCTCGTTGTTTAATAACGATAACCCATTTTTATTTTTGGGAAGTTGCCAACTTGTCGGAAAAATAAGTGAAGCTTCATCGCCAACACTTATAGCCATTCTGTAAAAATTAGCATATAACTGATACGCTCCATCTTGATATGGTGGATTTCCCACCACTACATCAAATTTCATTATTTATTACCTCCAAACAATTCATCACATTTCGCTTCAAAATCACCTTCACCACGAGCAAAAGGCGTTGTATCTAGATATACCACGTGGGAATCATCAATATTTTTCGCATTTTCATCAAATCCAAAGATGAAATTTCGTGCGATATTATAGATGATTTCACTTGGCGCAAATCCATAGACTTGGTTTTCAAGAATGTGCTTCAAGCGAGAATCTTTATCAGGAATTTGATCTTCTAAGCCGACATACAAACGTTTCACGATTTCTGTTAAATATAAACCTGATTTGATGTATAAATCAACAAATGTCTTATCTGGGTTCCTAAAATCTTCTGGACTTTCTTCCTGTAACTTATCCACCATCATCTTTACTACTTTTTTCGGTGTAAAGATTTGGTTGGTTTGTTGCGGTGGAATGTAGTCAAAAATATCCTCTTCTTGACTTTCATCAAAGTAGTTAGCCAACACTTGACGTTTATGCAGGAACTCCTGACATGACTCATCAAATACGATTGGATCAAAGAAATTATACGTATCACGCAAAGTACGAAATTGATTTAAGGTGATGCCGGTCACTTCTTTGAAAACTGAATTCGTGATAGTCGTGTCAAAGTTAGCAAGCGTTGTTGTAGGCTCACCGTAAGCCATCAAGAATGATGGGATTGTACGGGAAAAACCACGCAAGCGCGCACGGACATCATCTTCAACTGTATTTTTCTTCTTCTCTTCCGCTTTTTGAAGCACTGTTTCAGTTGCTTTTTGCGTCAATTCCTTAGTCTTAGTTTCAACAGTCGCAACAACTTCTTTCTTGAAGTTTTCTTCGATTTCTTGTTTCTTAGCTTCGTAAGTTGTTTTTGCTTCTGCTACCTTTATTGGGTCATTATGCGATTCAGCAACCACTGACTTGTATTCCACTTCAGCTTCATTAT
This sequence comes from Gallicola sp. Sow4_E12, assembly GCF_052116305.1. NCBI lineage: Bacteria > Bacillati > Bacillota > Tissierellia > Tissierellales > Peptoniphilaceae > Gallicola > Gallicola sp. Sow4_E12. The sequence continues at coordinate 163,953 of NZ_JBQKLI010000002.1, forward strand.
GTTTGATTTCAGCTTGCCTTTGAACAGTTTCAACCTCACGTGCGATGACATTAGCACTTTGTTGCACAACTTGTTCTGCTGCGCTAGCCGTTAAACCGTTTTCTTTTGCTAGTTCTTTCACAGCATCTTGTGTGCTTTGTTTGAAGCTAGTTGCAACCACACTTGATAAGTTGTTAGCCGCGTCATCTGCTGCTTTTTCAACTGTCGCTTTGATATCTGCATAGACTTTTTCGCCAAAATGAGCTTCTGTTCTCGCTACTACAATATCTTGTTCAACAGTTACTTCACCATTGTCATCAACTTTTACATCCTTGGTATCAATCGGATCGTCCGTCTTACGTGGCACAGTCTTCCCTTGATCAACCGGATTTAATTGCTCAAGGATTTCACGCGCCCCAGCTGAAGCGAATATTCCTGAAATATTTTGGAATAGCAAGTTAGACATGAATCCACGACGAACAACCTCTTGTGCCTTAATTGCCTTTGGAATAGTTAAGACTTGATTCACATCAAGCTCGACCATTTTTCCTTCATTATCTTCTGCAATGACAGGGAAAAAATTTAACAAGGTTCTAATGTTATCTCTTCGGTCGTCGGTTGTCCCACCACCGTTTGACGTCTTACGCAATAGGTTATTTGCAAATTCATCATAAATAGTAAGTGTACGTTCTGGCGCAAAGTCGAAAACATAGGCATTTTCCTTTTGATGCATTTCACCATTTACTTCGTACTCCCATGGATTTTGAGCACGAAATGCCGCTTGCATATACAGACTTGGTGATTTCATATTTGATAGCATGAGTACTGCTGTCCACTCTGGCACAGTCACACCAGTCGTTAATTGACCAACCGATAATGTTATAGTTCGGTCATTTTCTGCAATTGCGTCTCTAACACGATCAAGTGACTTTTGATTGATGATTTGGTCATCAGTTGTTCTACCATCACCTGCAGCAAGAATGATTTCGTAGCTATCAAAAACCCGATGATTCTTAAGTAATTTCTCAAGAGCCTTCGCGCTAGCTACGCGATTTAATAACCAAAATGTATGTTTTAATTCAGCGCGTAGTTCTTCTGTAGAAAACGGGTACTTCTCATTATGAGACAGAGAATCCAACCATTTCTTTATATCTGCTTCGTAGATAAACTTCCCTACATCATTGGTTTCAAAAAATTCATTTAGATCAAAGGCATAGTCAATGTTCTCGCCATCAATTTTTGCACCTTTATTTACTTCATCAGTGATCATTTGACTCATCTGATAAGAAAACAAGCTTAAACGAGGCATTTTTTCGTAGGGATTATTTTCTTCAGACTCTATTGGCCAATCGGCTTTTGCCTCTTGTTCATCAGCATATATCCAGTTATAAATTTGATCATCTGAAAACTTACCTGATGCAACTGCTTTAAATGGCGTCCCCGATAAATGTAGTGTGAAATTACGATTGATATTTTCAAACGCGATATCAGTTTTTAAAGTGTCAACCCCTTCATGAGATTCATCGATAACAAGCAAATCCCATTCTAAGTCTTTCACCCATTTCAATTTGTCGTGGTTTCCACCAAATGAAATCGCTCCTTTTAAATCTTGAAGTGAAATAAAGGCCAGCATTTTATTCTTGCCATCCATCATCTGTCCTATAAATTCATCTCGATCCATTACTGGACGATCTTTCAAGGAATCACTAGTAGAAACAAATGCATAGTCCGTTTGCCATGCAATGAATTTTTCAAAATCATCAAACCAAGAATTTGCAATAGCTGGTCGGTTGGTTACGATTAAAACTTTAGCCGCATCAAGTTTTCTTATGAAATCATACGTTGTGAGTGTTTTACCAAATCTTGGTTTAGCATTCCACAAGAATTCACCACCTTTATATTTTTTTGCATAATCAAGCGTCATATTAACAGCATCTTCTTGCTCATTTCGCAAGGTATACTGTAATTTTTCCTTTACCTGACTTCTCTCATTATTACGAAAATCATTAAAATCAGCATGGGATTTTTCTGGTGTCCCATTATAGAAAAACCACTCAGTATTAGTGCGCTGTTCAATATTTTTGTACCTACGCAAATAAGTGTGCAGTTGTTTGTCCTTAAACCAATCATCAGACGTATTGAACTTTGCTGGTTCAGACCACAATTTGTCATAAGCTAAGTTAATAGCCGCCGTTTTTGTTTGCTCCTTAATACGTTCATCAACATTTTTACGTTCTGTATAGCCGATTTTTACCCACCCATTATAGTCTTGGATAGTTGGCAACGTATAAGCGTAAATTTTCGGATAAATGATTTTAGTCGTTTTAATAACTGTATTATCACTCATATCAACCTAACTCCTTTATCAAAGAATTCCATTTTATTCGTTACCCAGTTCATGATTTTTACGCGTTTTCCTGGCTTTATCCTCCATTGTTCCTCTGGCTCTTCATAATCAAAAAGTGATATTTGTACTTCAAGAATCTTTTCGCGTTTTTCCGTTAATGGGATGATATACTTCAATCCATCCATCTGAAAAAGATTGTAACTGATGATTTCTGCTATATCTGCAAACAAACCATAAGTTGGTCCTTCAAGCCATTTTTCAAAATAATAATCTCTGTATGTGTAAAGAAGGTTTTCCCTAGCAATTAAAAGAGAGTCCCCATTCCACTCAAAACCATAACTTGATTTATACGCTTCAACCACTAAACGTTGCCATTCAGCTTTATCGTCAACTTCTGCATTGATACGTTTAAGTTTCCTATCGACAAAGCCAACCCGTTTAGTAAGTGGCACTATTTCACCGGTTTCCATATCATAGCGAGTCGCCATATAAGGTGCTTCACCAGCTGTAATCTCTAACCAAGTCCGCTTGACATACGTTTCCAAATCATCGTTTATATAATCTTTTTCAATCTCATCATTTTGCTTCTTCACAATCCAGATAGGTGTGAATACCTCTGCTTTTGATTTGGTTCGTTCTTTTTGCATCTCTTTAGATTTGAGAGCACGCGGTTTAATAATATTTCCCATTCGTCCTGTTACTAATTCAGGTAACATCTGAGCAGTTGCCGCATAAGATTTTGAGCCGAACTTCACATAATTTTCGTTTGCCCATATAATATTTTTTTTCTTCTTAGAAGTTGATGTGGTTCGATCAATTAACAAAATATCCAATATGCCAGGCATTTGTTCACGTATTGTATTTTCAAGAATATCGGTCGAGCTAATTGAATCGATATTTCGATCTTTATTTTCTTCAATTGAATTAATCATAGTATTTCCTAAAATCAAATAGCCGCCTCCTTTCGCATGGTTTAATCATCTCAACTACAATCTTAATTATGATAGTAGATGTCAAAAATTCTCCACCAGGTTTTCCTTCAACGCTGGCAAACTGTTCTCTTCTTCATATTCATCTCGGTCTTCCTCAAAGCCTCCACCTTCTTCAATAAGTGCATTGAATTTTGTTTCGAATTTATCGGCCGCTTTTCAAAGTGTCTCTTCATATTCAATATTTCCTGTATTCTCAGTCATTTATATTACCTCAAAATGTTTAATAGTTATGATCATCAAAGACTTCAAATATTTCACCTTCAAAGCCTTCTTGTTCTGGTTCGCTGCTTACCCAATCAGGCAAGACTTCGTAATAGTGTGCCAACGCTTCGACCGTTTTGTGTAGTACTGATTCATGCTGCACTTTTTCAAGTAGTTCTATGATGAGTTTATAGGTCTCTAAGTATGGATTATTATCTACTATATCCATTGCAGCCTTAAACCTTGATATGAGTTTTGCTTTTTCAATATCTCGCTCGATGGCATTCATTTCTTCTTTATCGTAAATGGGAACTTCAACGAGATCATTCATTTCACCCACAGAAAACTGCTGCTCATGCTTTTTGATTGCAGGCTTCAGATCTCTTTTCAGCTTTTCCTTCTGAATCTCCAATTGATCAATTTCTGTAAGCTCACGTCCAAAGTAAGACGCATCAATTCCAAAAAGTTCTTCTAAAATCGGTAGATACTTTTTTGGAATGTTCTGTCGCCCTTTCACCCACATGTTTATATTTTGTTTTTTTATGCCAAGTTTTTCTGCAAGTTCTATATGTTGAAGGTTATAGAGATTTAAAATATATTCTAATCCTATCAAGTTCTCACCTCCTGGTGCAGGGCAATGTTCCAATCTAATATTTATTATAATTCATTTAATTGACCGAGTCAATATATAATGTAATTGTTTTCTACTTTTTTGACAATCATTCTATCCACTCACCACATTTTTGACAGTAATCTTATCCACACACCACATCAATATCCTAATTATCTGTTCAACCTTGTAACCTGCCTATTTTGGATAAGTTCCCTTAAAGCAAAATACCGTGATTATCCTTCCGGCTTGTAACCAGACCTCAAATCACGGAAAGCTCTTATTTACACATGTTTCTATACTCTTACTTTTCCACCCTTGACATCAATACCACCGTCTCAACATGGCTTGAGAGGACAGAATGAATGTCATTTGAGTATGTTCGTTCTCGGAAACATATCCACTGCGTTTTCAGCACTATCGGTAGACGAGAACATATCCATTCATGATAAAAAATAACGTGTCTAATTGCATAATCATGATTGAGTAGAGATGTCAAAAGAATAAACATAACGTATTTCAGTAAGTTTTTTTCCTGTAATTTCAATAATGCATTCATCGTCTTCATTGCATCGCCACTTATTCTTCCGGCTGAATCAATACTACCCCCTGCTCTGAGATGACAATAATGATATCACCTGAAGCTGGTATCCCCTTGTTGGAAGTATATCTTTCAAAAAATTTGACAAAACTTATCATCTAGTACAATTCCCATGCCTAAAACCACAATATTAATATCCCTCGACTACTATAACTTCACCTTCTTCATCAGTTGGGGGTTGAAAATGATCATAATAAGTGGAAGCTGTTTGCTGCGTCAATATGATATCATTTTGATGATTTCCGTTTCTTTTTCGAATACGTTCCATAACAACTTCCTTAGGTGTCTTTATATAATAGATTTTGGGTTCTATGTCGTATTTCTTTAATAATGAAATATATTCATTTCTCATTTCTCTAGACCAAAATGAATAATCGAGAACAATATCAATGTTTTGCATGATAAGTGAAATTAGTTTTTCATCAAGATAGGTTTTAATATCTTCTAAAACCTCCTGAGGTAAAGGATGTTCATTCAAACCTCGTTTGAATGATTCTTCATCATAAGATAGTATTGTCATCCCGGTACTTTCAAATTTTTTTGCTAGTGTTGATTTACCTGCTCCCGCAGGGCCGCACATTAAAATAACTTTACTTTTCGACAAATTATCTACTGTATTTTTCATTTATATAACCTCCTATAACAAACCAAGAAAACATGACACTCTCCTTAAGCATTATTACTATTCGCTCTTTTCATGATTTCCTGTACTATTGATGTTTTAGCATTCGCATAGTGCTGGACATGCCTCCATTTATTCTTTGCCAAGCTTCGTTTGACTTGTGCATATTTGTCCCGATCAGTATCATTAGTCCGCAACCAATCACGGAAGCGTAACATTCTATCAATCTCTGATGTGCCCAAACTGAACACATGCAGATTAATATCGGTATCCGGTCCTTTAAACAAACGATGCTCAAACCAGTCAGGTTCTCGAATCTGTAGCACATATCCGGCCGCTTCCAACACTGGAACGTAGGATGACTCATCAGCAGAATCCTTAACAACCAACCGTATTCTTTTGCAACCCATCATCCGTTGTAGGCATGGAGGTATTATTAGATATCATCTTATCGCACTCCTTTGCTGCTTATTATCTAGGGTTAAACTTAACTACTATTTTTTCTTTGCGATATAAAATACATAACTGTAATAATCTACTACTAATCTAAAATAAAGCGATTATAAGCTATCCTTTTTCCTGTGTTTGTTTTAAAGTTTTCATCTATACACTTTTTTATCTTTTCCTGTTCTTTTTCTTTATCCATAACCGTTAAATTTTCAAGCAAATCAGCTTCCCATTGTATTTGAAAATCAAGTCCATCAATTTTAGATGGAGTATGATGGTTGCCTATTATAAAGCATATTCTATCAATATTTTTGTTATAGCCTACCTTTTTTAATATTTCTTTCGCTACTTCTGGTCCTTCCTTTTCTTGATAGACACCATCAATAGAATCGTATTTTTTTTGTGCTTCAACCGCACCAATATCATGTAGTATAGCAATAATACTGATGAATTCTTTTTCTTCCTCTCCGATATTTTCTCCTTTCATTATATCTTCTGCATTTTTCAAAACTTTGAGAGTATGCTCTATGCCAAAAGGAATTTCTTTGAATACTTCTTTCATCTCTATAATAATTTTTTCTTTAAACATAAATTACCTCCATTTATACCTTATAGGTGTTTTAGTTCTATCTATCCACTTTTTTGTTCGCCGATACAATCAGCATCATGGGACGGCGCATTTCATCCTGCATCGCTGGAATATTCATCATGTTTTCCTGCGGTTGTAGAACCACAATCTGATTTATTATAAAACCATTTATATCAACCAAAATATCCAATTGTATGCCAAAGTTGCTTTATGTATTGGAAAACCTCTGATTGACTCCCAATATCATTCCATTTTTCCGGGTTATGTTCACTATCTTGAGGTGCTTTCCCCAGAAGGGCAGCGTTCATAACGCCTTGATTATTACCCCAAATAGTATCAATCTTCTTGGCCAATAGCGGAATCATTGGACCGCGAAATAGATCGCCTATTTCTTCAAGCTTAATCTGTCTCTTTGGAATCCATTTAAGTTTTATCCCATACCTATGACACAACTCATTAGCTTTTTCTTCAAATGTTGTTTTCTGATAAGATTCATCCATATAAAAGCTATCTACATCATCTAAAAGATGAACATCTCCATGAATGTGCGTTTCAATGCAATAATCAAGATTTCTTCCTATCTGGCTTATATGCTTACTACAGCACCAAGCAATGTACTTTCTTCTTCCAGATGAATGAATCCGTCTTTTAAAGGTACTGCCACATTCCGAGCAAATAATCTTACCGGAAAAAGAATATCGGTTTAGATATTTACTGTTGCGCTTTTCGATTCCTTTTTCCTTTGCCCTCTGATTGAGAATAGCTTCCACAGCTTCAAAATCTTCATGGCTGATAATTGCCTCATGATGATTTTCTACTAGATACATATTTTTCTCACCGTACGCGTGCCTTTAATAAACAACGAATTCAAGCAATGAATCAGCTGAAGAAAAGCAATCCACAAGCTCAAAAAGACTATCGAAAGTTGAAAAAGTATTGGCGAACACTCCTGAAGAAAAATGCGAAGTTAAACTACACCTCCTTCAAGCAATTCCCCCTCTTTCAAAGGAGATACTTAACAGAATCTGAGGTGTTAGATTACCTTCTTTCTATAGATGACCAACTACGACAAAGCTATGAGGTCTATCAAGAACTGTTGGCTGCTTTTGATGCAAAAGATTCCAACGAGTTCTTTGACTTGATTGAATCATTACCACATTCCTTGAACGATGAATTTAAAAAAGCGATTCGTTACCTAAGAAAACAGAAAGAAGCCATCACAAACTCCTTAAAATATCCCTATTCAAACGGAAAACTAGAGGGCAAGAATAATCTTATTAAAGTAATCAATAGAATAGCTTTTGGATTCCGGACTTTCCGTCACCTTCGGATGAGAGTTTTAATTCAACAAGATATCTGCCAGATTATTTAGAAAAAAAAAGAAAACGCCGAAGCGTTTTCCTTAAGCGATTTAACGGTAACAACACTATTTGACTTAGAACCATTTTTTGTATTGCTCGTTTTTTTAAAATTTCCGAAAAACCTGCCTTTCGGACGTCGTTTATTTGAGAGAGGTTAGGACAGAAGTGTTTAACTCCGAGAAATAAGAAGAAATGAACGAAAATTGCTTTTCAAATTTTCGTTCATTTCGGCTTATTTAAGAAGGAGTTGCTTCTGCTCCCGTCGTTTATTCGAGAGTCTGTAACAAACCTGGTTTTTAGATTTGTCCCATATTCTTATTGTGACAATATTCCTTCGTTTCTCTTCACTCCAACGTGACTGCTACCCCATAATGATCACTGACAATCGGGCCATTTTCCCCGTCAAAAATACGTTGATAACTTGTAACAAAGCAATCTTGTGGTACATAAATATAGTCGATACGTAGCCCCTCTTTATTGTTTTCCCAGCCATCGATTCTCTTTTCGATCGTTGCTTCAGCTTGTTTTTTTTGCGCGATTCGATAAGCATCACGAATAGGCAACTGACTTTTTGCCACTAAATCGTACCCGCTGCCTTCAGCAGGATTGTTGAAATCCCCTAATAGATACAGTGGTGTTGTAAGAGGCGCTAAACTTGCTTCTAATTCTTTCCACTCAAATGCAAATCCGCTTTTTTCATCTGCCCACCAAGAAAAATGACAGCTTGCTACAGTAATACATTGTGTTTTGACAGAGGTTTGACCTACTAATATTTTTCGAGTATGGTAATCCTCTTTTTCTTTTGTTTCGGAGACTAGGTGCGTTTGACTAGTTAGTGGTTGTTTGGAAAGAAGCGCATTGCCTTCCTCATAGATAGCATAGCCGATATGACTCATTTCCCAACTCCAATAGTAAGTTTCACCTTGTTCTGCTAAGAGCTGGATCAAGCAATAGGCAAAGTTATCCGAGCGGACAGGCGTTTGTTCCTGCACCTGACTAAAATTCTTCAGCTGCTCACTGGTTAGTCGTTTTGCGTCCATCGTTTGATTGACTTCTTGCAATGCGATCACATCATATTGTTCATGACAGATTTTTTGAGCGATCTGTTTTAATTTTTCTTGTGGTTCCTCTTCTAACCAGCTATGCGTATTCAACGTCATTATTTTCATATAATTCTCCTTCTTAATGGGATGGGTCGAAACATTGCTCCCACCTTCTGGATCCATATAGGTAAAGACCCCAAAGTAGTTTATTCAAAAAATAAGCCAATAATCCCTGAAATAGGAAAAGCAATTTCGGGATTATCGGCTTACTTCTAGGAGTTTCACACATCGAACACATTCTTTCGATATGAAATACACACATGAACTTCTGTGATTCTTTACAAGTTTATTTTCCCGATCACTGTTCCTCGTTCAGTGTCTCCTAATTTATTGATGGTCAGCCCATTGACTTTGTCATCTGTAAAGACTACTATGATCGTCGTTTCTTTCCCTTCGTTCTTGATTGCATCTAGATTCATCTGAGCAATCGTTGTTCCTGCTACTACTTCTTGGCCTTCAGAAACTAAGATCTCAAACGCTGGCTGGCTCATCTGAACAGTATCCAGTCCCATATGGATCAAAACTTCTGCTCCTTCTGCTGTTTGCATGCCAATTGCATGCTTGGTTGGGAAGACACTCACGATTTTACCAGAAAGTGGTGCCGTCACTTCTCCAGTGGCAGGAATGACAGCAAAGCCATCACCCATCATCTTTTGTGAAAAGACTGGATCATTCACATCTGTTAAAGCAATTACCTCACCAGTTGCTACAGTGAATAATTCTTTTTCGATACCTAAAACATGTTTCTCTTCATTCTTCTCATTTTTATTTGTTGCCTCAACTGTTGGCTCTGGAATATCAGCGCATGATTGTAGTAAATCTTCAATATCCGATTTCAACACATCCGCTTTTGGTCCATACACGGCTTGCACACCTTTGTCCTTAACGATCAAGCCCATCGCTCCAGCACGTTTCCATTCTTCTTCTGAACCGACTTTCCCAGGATCCTCGACGCTGACACGTAAACGAGTCATACAAGCATCTACATCCTTGATGTTTTCTTTTCCACCTAACAAATGGATGATCTTAATGATTTGTTGATCTGCATTAGTTGCAGAACCTGACGGCGTTTCTTCACTGTCGTTATCATAGTTCCCATTACGTCCTGGTGTAGCATAATTGAATTTTTTGATCAAAAAGTTTGCCACAAAATACGTCAATACTCCAAATAATATGACACAGATAACAAAATTGAGCAAGTCGATACCTAATCCTGCTTTGATCGCTAATGGTGTACGTGTCAATAGTTCAATGTTCCCAAATGAATGGACACGTAAAGGTAGAATATCTGCCATTGCAAAAGCTGCCCCTTGGATCACAGAATAAACAATGTAAAGAGGTACAGCTGCAAACATGAACATGAACTCTAATGGTTCGGTTACACCTGTTAAGAAAACTGCAAGTGCTGCTGAAAAATACATTGATTTATATTTAGACTTTTTGTCTGGATCAACATTACGGTACATCGCTAGTGCTAATCCCATCAAGATACCGGAAGCACCAATCATTTGTCCCACTTTAAAACGAGCAGGTGTCCAGTTCGTCAATACGAATTCATATTGCGACATGTCGCCGGCGCCTTTCAAGTTGACCAAATCAGTCGCCCACGCCAACCATAAAGGATCTTGTCCAAATACTTGTGTTCCCGCTTGCGCACCAGATAATATCTCATAGGTACCACCCAGCTGCGTATAATTGATTGGGATCGTCAACATGTGATGTAAGCCAAATGGTAACAATAGACGTTCCAATGTACCATATAGGAATGGTGCTAAAAACGGAGCGTTTTCTTTTGACTCTGCAATCCACAATCCAAAGTTATTGATCCCTGCTTGGACATTCGGCCATACAATAGCAAGAATCAATGCAACAATCGTTGACCACAAAATAACCACAAAAGGAACAAATCTTTTTCCATTAAAGAACGATAATGCGTCAGGTAATTTACGATAATTGTAATATTTATTATAGGCCATCGCCCCAACGAACCCTGCAATAATCCCAACAAATACCCCCATATTTAGTGCTGGTGCTTCTAATACACTGGTAAAGAACCCTTTAACCATGATTTTCGTGCCAAACAAGGTATGCGTAAATGCGTCTTCATTTACCAACATCTCATTAGTCACACCAAGAATTGCTCCTGTGATCCGATTGATCAATATAAATGAGATCCCCGCAGCGAATGCTCCCCCTGCTCGTTCTTTTGCCCAACTACCACCTATCGCTAGTGCAAATAAAAGATGTAAATTTCCGATAATTGCCCAACCAATATTTTCGATCACGCCACCCGTTGTAACTAAAGGTGCAAGATCAGGATTGATCAACGGAATCGATTTACCGATACTGATCATCAAACCTGCCGCTGGCATAACTGCCACAACGACCATTAAAGCCTTTCCAAATTTTTGCCAAAACTCAAAGCTAAATATTTTTTTCATTTCCTCGTCTCCTTTGTGCAATCGGTTTCGTTGTTAGTTATTATAGCGTGTGTTTCTTTTTTTGTAAATGCTTTTTTTCGTATTTTTATGCTTTTTCTGTAAGAACCCAATCGTTCTCTATACATTATTTCTGTTCATATTAAAGTAGTAAATATTGATACAATCGTTTTTTTTTTGTTTTTTCATCCACTTCAAAATTTAATTTCACTTTTCTAGTTGACTTACGCAATCGGTTGCGTTTATTATGGACGTATAAACGACAACGTCTAGGAGGAGAACAATGAAACAAATTAAACGGTTATTTCAGATCGACCCTTGGAAAATCAGCACGAATAAATTAGATAAAGAAAATTTACGCTTGCAAGAATCATTGACCAGTATCGGTAACGGATATATGGGTATGCGCGGAAATTTTGAAGAAGCATATTCTGGTGATCATCACCAAGGAACCTATTTAGCAGGTGTTTGGTACCCTGACAAAACACGTGTTGGCTGGTGGAAAAACGGCTATCCTGAATATTTTGGAAAAGTAATCAATGCAGTCGATTTTATCGCTATGGATCTTTTTATCGATGATCAGCTGATTGATCTAGCTACACTTACTACTGAAGATTTTTATTGGGAATTAAACATGAAAAACGGTGTTTTGACACGTAGTTATACAGTCACTACCCCATCAAACAAAGTTCGTCTTTCATTCGAGCGCTTTTTAAGTATTGTCAAAAATGAAGCCGCTTATATTCGCTTAACCATTGAAATGTTGGAAGGAAATGGAACTGTAAAAGTTATTTCTAAGCTAGATGGCAATGTCCAAAACGAAGACAGCAATTACGATGAATACTTTTGGAATGACATCGATCATGGCGTCAAGGAAGAAATAGCGTACTTAACGACTAAAACGATCCCGAATAATTTTGAGATCGAACAATTTACAGTGACCGCTGGGATGCGCCACTACGTTGATGGAAAATTATATACGCCAAGCTACCAAGAGGGCACCTTAGCAATCGAAGGTTCATTCACCTTTGACTTAAATGAAAATGAAACACTTCTTATCGACAAAGAAGTATTGATTTTCACAAGCCGAGATATCCCTGAAGCGCAACAAGCGACACATCTCTTTAAAGAATTCAACGAATTGAACGTTCACTATCCCCAAGCAAAAGAGGAGCAAACAGCCGCTTGGTCTAAACGATGGGAATTGGCAGATGTAGTCATTGAAGGAGACGATGAAGCACAACAAGGAATCCGTTTCAACCTCTTCCAGCTATTTTCTACTTATTATGGCGAAGATGAACGTTTGAATATTGGACCAAAAGGCTTCACTGGCGAAAAATATGGTGGTGCAACTTACTGGGATACTGAAGCCTATGCAGTGCCTCTGTACCTCGCTTTAGCGAAACCTGAAGTCACTAAGAATCTCTTGAAGTACCGCCATAACCAATTGCCACAAGCAATCCATAATGCACAACAGCAAGGGCTAAAGGGCGCGTTATATCCAATGGTCACTTTCACAGGTGTCGAATGCCACAATGAATGGGAAATCACCTTTGAAGAAATCCATCGAAATGGCGCAATTGCCTACGCTATTTATAATTATACTAACTACACTGGCGACATCGACTATTTAAAAAATGAAGGTTTAGAAGTCTTAGCAGAAATCGCTCGCTTTTGGGCAGACCGAGTCCATTTTTCTAAACGAAACAATCAATATATGATCCACGGGGTTACAGGACCGAACGAATATGAGAATAATATCAACAACAATTGGTACACGAATACGATTGCTTGTTGGGTACTACGTTACACACGAGAAAATTATTTGAAGTTCAAAGAAGAGAGCACTGCTAAAATCAGCGACGATGAATTGGCACATTGGCAAGAAATTGCTGAAAATATGTACTTCCCAGTAGATGAAGAATTAGGGATTTTTGTTCAACACGATACTTTCTTAGACAAAGATCTCAAACCAGTAGCGGAACTATCCGCAAGTGAATTGCCATTGAATCAGCATTGGTCATGGGACAAGATCCTTCGTTCTTGCTTCATTAAACAAGCAGACGTTTTACAAGGTATCTACTTCTTCAATGATTCATTTACAAAAGAAGAAAAACAACGCAACTTTGATTTTTACGAGCCAATGACTGTCCATGAGTCTTCCCTATCTCCTAGTATCCATGCTATTTTAGCTGCTGAACTAGGCATGGAAGACAAAGCCGTTGAAATGTATCAACGCACTGCTCGTTTAGATTTAGATAACTATAACAATGATACAGAGGATGGCTTACACATCACTTCAATGACCGGAAGTTGGCTTGCTATCGTACAAGGATTCGCGCAAATGAAGACAGATCATGAACAATTAAGATTTGCACCATTCTTACCTAAAACATGGTCTGCTTATTCATTCCATATCAATTATCGCGGCCGCTTGTTATTTGTCGCCGTTTCAAATGAACAGGTAACATTGAACCTCTTATCTGGCGAAGCTTTACCGCTAGAAATCTACGAAAAAGCGTATGTGCTTACTGATCATTTGACTATTCCATTACGAGAAGGTGAAGCGAATGTTTAAAGGTGTATTATTCGACTTAGATGGCGTTATTACAGATACCGCTGAATTCCATTACCTTGCTTGGAAAAAGCTAGGTGATGAGATCGGTATTCCCTTCGATCGGTCATTCAACGAACAATTGAAGGGTGTAAGCAGAGAAGATTCTCTGACTCTCCTTCTTGCTCATGGAAAAAAAGAAGAGCAATTCTCAAAAACAGAATTTCTCGAATTAGCGAAAAGAAAAAATGATTATTATCTTGAAATGATCCAATCGATCACACCAAAAGATGTTTTTCCAGGGATTTTAGAATTATTAAAAGACTTACGGGCAAACAATATCAAGATTTCACTAGCATCTGCAAGCAAAAATGGCCCTTTCCTACTTGCCAAGATGGATTTAGAAAGCTGCTTTGACGCGATTGCTGATCCGGCAAAAGTCGCTAATGGAAAGCCTGAACCAGATATTTTTCTACTTGCTGCGAAAGAAATCGGTTTGACCCCTCGTGACTGCATCGGAATCGAGGATGCAAAAGCTGGAATCGCTGCGATCATTGCTAGTGGTGCGCAACCTATCGGCGTAGGACGTTCAGAAGATCTTGGGGAGGATATTCCAATCGTACCTGATACAGCTTCATTGACTTTCGATTACTTGAAAAAAACGTGGCAGCCAAATGCCTGAACCTTCTATTTCAGTGACTCCTATCCCCAACACTGAATTAAAAAAAATCACATTGAAGAACGATGAATTGACCGTCGTTCTTCTAAATTATGGCGCTAGACTTCACCAAATCTTTGCTCCAGATAACAAAGGACATTTAGAAAACGTCTTACTTTCTTATGATGAACTTTCAGATGTTTTAACCGATGAAAGTTTCTTTGGAGCCACAGTCGGTCCCGTAGCAGGCAGAATCCGAAATGCTACATGGGGAAATCATCAACTTGAAAAAAACGCCGGCAACCACCATATCCACGGAGGAACAAATGGATGGTCTTTCCAATATTGGGATGTCGAAGTGTTCAAAAATCCACAGTCGATCGGCGTTGTCTTTTATTTACAAGACACTTTTTCCGATTATCCTGGTCCTATCACAGCAACGATCACGTATCAGCTAACTGCGAATAGCCTGGAAATGATCACAAAAACGAACAGTCCCGTCGAGACGATCTGCAATCCAACCAATCATGCCTATTTCAACCTTTCTGGGAATGGTAAATGTGACATTGATACACATGAACTGGCTGTCCAAGCAGAAAGTCTATTGGTATTAGATGAAGATAAACTACCAACAGGCGAACAAATCACTCAAGCGGATTTACCGATCAATTTCAAGAAACCACATACAATCGAAGAAATTCTCAACGCTTATCCAGAAGGACTTGATGACGTTTTTGTTCTTACTACACCGAAACGTTCAAAAAAGGTGCTGTGTCTTTCAGAAAAACAATCTGGACGCCAGTTGTCTATAGCAACAACAAATAGAAGTGTGGTATTATTTTCTACGACTGGTTTTGAAGCTGATTTTATGATCAACGGGAAACATATGCATTCAAACTATGGTTTAGCCATCGAGCCACAAGAATTTCCGGATCTAGTCCATTTACCTGAACTCGGTTCGATCGCTTTGTACCCTGGTCAAGAAAAGGTCAACCATACGACCTATCAGTTTACTATTTTACCGAATGAACAGATAGCAAATACTCAATAGTTGCTTGTTTTGATTACGAATAGCTCAGAAAAGAAGAGATTTTTATTTAGAAAAAAGGTGTTTAAATTATGGCAATTACGGTAAAAGATGTTGCAAAAAAAGCGGGAGTAGCTACCTCTACTGTCTCACGCGTCATCAATGACCATCCAAGTATTTCCGAAGCAACCAAAAAGAAAGTCCGAAAAATCATGGATGAACTTGGCTATGTACCGAATATCACTGCTAGAAATTTAGGTAAACGGGTTTCTAGTGCCATCGGCGTGATATTGCCGCCACTTGATTCTAAAGAACGAATCGGTAATCCCTTCTACTTAGAGATCATGGATGCAATCAATGAAGAAGCACGTCACCACGACATGACAATAGCCATTGCAACAGCGAAAAATTTTGATGTCTTATTAGAAAATGTCCAAAGAATGTACTTACAAAAACAAGTCGATGGCTTTATCTTAGTGTACTCTGATAGCGAAGACCCAGTCATCGATTATTTGTATCAAAACGAGATTCCCTTCACTCTGATCGGTCAACCTTATCAGCATGAAAATGAGATCATCTACGTTGATAACGACAACCAGCTATTGGGAAAACAGGCAACTGATTTTCTTATCCAAAATGGGCATGAACAGATTCTTTTCGTTACGAACACGACCCACGAAAGCCTCTATTTCGAACGCTATTTCGGGTATCAAAAAGCGATGATGATGGCTGGACTAGATGTTCACCCTAGCGTTGTGATCGAAAAGGCAGAAGACTATCTATCCTTTGACACTATCTTAAAAAACGCCGGTGCTACAGCACTTGTGGTAATCGATGATATTTTTGCACTTCGCACGATGCAATTAGCGCAAATGTACGGTTATCTTATTCCAGAAACCTTATCGATCATCAGTTTCAATAATTCGATTTTTTCTACACTGACTCATCCTTATCTCACAAGTATCGATATCGATATTTCCGAATTAGGGCGAGTAGCCATGCAAAAATTACAAGAATTGATCCATAACGAGATCAGTAGCGGCGTGCGCCTAGTCATCCCTCATCACTTGATCAAGAGAGAAACAGTTGTGCCACTGAACCCCAAGCAATAACTGGTAGGAATTGAAATGAAGAGATAGAATAACCAAAAGATGAGATTGAGACAAAAGTGTTTCTTACTTCTGTCTCAACCTCTTTTTTGAAATTCCCGAAAAGCCTGACTTTTGGACACCGTTTATTTGAGAGAAGCTGGGACAGAAGTGTTTAACTCCGAGAAATAAGAAGAAATGAGCGAAAATTGCTTTTCAAATTTTTGTGAATTTCGGCTTATTTCCGAAGGAGTTGCTTCTGCTCTCGCCGTTTATTCGAGCGTCTGTAGAAAGACTGATTTTTAGATTTGTCTCGACCTCATTTTTTATGAATGTATCCGACTTCTAATAAACATGATGAATAAAATCAGCCAACCAATGAAGGTCAACCCGATGATGAAATAAAAGAAGAGCGGCAAGTCATAATATAAGGTGATCTCATTGATACCATTATGCTATTTGACGATTGGCGTACCGATGTCTATCAATCCATATAATTTAGTAATATCAGATGCCATCGTTGTTGGAATGGCTTTGCAAGAAGCAGCTTCATAAACAACACGTTCTGGCTCACCATTATCTACCCCAAAGGCCATCGAAGATACTAGTACCTCCGCTTTTTCTTTTTCTAAATTAGAGATCGTTTCAGCCACTCGATCCACATTCAAATGTTTTACTGGTAAAAAAGCATTGACGATTTCGATTTTTTTCTTGTTCCCTAGATCAATATCGTTCAATCGTGTTTGTCTTTTGGCTAAAAATCCTTCAAGACCGCCTTTCGACATGCCGATTACTCCAACTTTAGCTACATCTCCTTCAATCAATGCATTCGTTGCTTGCGTTGTCGAGTGAGCCACGAAAACCACATCATCTGGACTGATTTGATTCTCTTGTAAACAGTTTTGAAAAGACTGCACCACTCCTGCTGCCGCTCCATTCAAATGATCATGTGTCGTCTTCACTGAAGACTTCCCAATAATTTCATGTGTGGCATTGGCTCTATAATATTTGGTGTTGTTGCTTGAAAAAGTAGCGACACCAATTTTTTTATGCAAAAAGACATTTGGTTGTCCTATAATTAAATCGCTAAACCAAATCATAGGAGGCTAACCAAATGTCCAGTACTAATATTAACAAAACTAAAGATGAAAACATAGATAACATGTTAAAAAAATCCTTAATATCAAAGATTCTAAAATCTCTTTTTCTAAAAATGCAGTCTCAAAAGAAAGAATTAAAGGCCGAATGGCCACTGTCTACACCGGAACCCTGACTTATGAATCGACCTGTTGTGAATTTTGTCAATCGCCCTGTGTGAACCGTCATTCCTTTAAAGAAAGCTGGATTCAATTGGTGCCTTATCAAGAGGTTCCAACTTATTTACACCTGTATAAACAACGGTTCTATTGTAAAAACTGTCATCGTACCTTCTCCGCTAAAACCTATTATGTGGCGAAAAACTGCTATTTATCGCAGTCATTAAAATTTGCGATTGCGGTCGACTTGAAAAAGAAAATATCAATGAAAGATATCGCCAGTCGTTACTTTGTTTCTTCAAAAACAATCGAGCGAGTTCTAAATTCTCTCTTTAAAGAACCTTGTCGAAACTTAAACTATTTACCAAATCATTTATTGATTGATGAATTTAAAGGAACCAGCGATTGTGAAGGTGCCATGTGCTTTATTATCAGCGATGCGGATACTGGCAAAATATTCGATATCTTAGACGACCGACGCAACTTTAAACTACGGGCATACTTCCAACGATTTACCTTAAAAGCCAGAAAACGTGTCACACATATTGTTATGGATATGAATGCCTCTTACGATGCAGTGACTAAGGAAGTCTTTCCAAACGCATGAATCTCAATCGACCGTTTCCACGTCATCCAACAAATTACGCGTGCCTTTAATAAACAACGGATTCAGACAATGAATCAGTTGAAGAAAAGCGATCCACAAGCTCAAAAAGACTACAGAAAGTTGAAAAAGTATTGGCGAACGATCCTGAAGAAAAATGCGAAGTTAAACTACACCTCCTTCAAGCAATTTCCCCTTTTCCATCGGAAATACCTAACAGAATCTGAGGTGCTTGATTACCTATTGTCCATAGATGACCAATTGCGACAAAGCTATGAGGTCTATCAAGAATTATTAGCTGCTTTTGACGCAAAAGATTTCACTGAATTCTTCGACTTGATTGAATCATTGCCACATTCAATGAACGAGGGGTTTAAAAAGCGATTCGTTACCTGAGAAAGCACAAAGAAGCCATCACAAACTCTTTAAAATATCCCTATTCAAACGGAAAACTGGAGGGAAAGAACAACCTTATCAAAGTAATCAAAAGAATAGCTTTTGGATTCCGGACTTTCCGTCACCTTCGGATGCGTGTCCTCATCCAGCAAAATATCTGTGAGATCATTTAATAACGCAAAAAAGGAAATGCCGAAGCATTTCCTAAAGTGTGATTTAGTCAAAACAACACCATTTGACAAAGAGCCTTTATTTTACCTCCAAATGTTTAATAGTTATGATCATCAAAGACTTCGAATATTTCACCTTCAAAGCCTTCTTGTTCAGGTTCGCTGTTTACCCAATCAGGCAAGACTTCATAATAATGAGCTAGCGCTGCAATCGTTTTGTGTAAAACAGATTCATGCTGCACTTTTTCAAGTAGTTCTACGATAAGTTTATAGGTCTCTAAGTATGGATTATTATCTACTATATCCATTGCAGCCTTAAACCTTGATATGAGTTTTGCTTTTTCAATATCTCGTTCGATGGCATTCATTTCTTCTTTATCGTAAATGGGAACTTCAACAAGATCATTAATCTCTCCCAAAGAATACTGCTGTTCATGCTTTTTGATTACAGGCTTCAGATCTCTTTTCAGCTTTTCCTTCTGGATTTCTAACTGATCAATTTCACTAAGCTCACGTCCAAAGTAAAACTGATCAATACCAAAGAGTTCTTCTAATACCGGTAGATATTTCTTTGGAATGCTCTGTCGCCCTTTCACCCACATGTTAATATTTTGTTTTTTTATGCCAAGTTTTTCTGCAAGTTCTATATGCTGAAGATTAAAGAGGTTTAAAATGTACTCTAATCCAATCAAGTTCTCACCTCCTGGTGCAGGGCTATAATTCCACTTAATATTCATTATACTTCATTTTATTGACTCAGTCAATATTAAGTGTAAATATTTTCTGACTTTTTGACAGCAATTCTATCAACTCACCATTGTTTTGCCAATCATCTTATCAACTCACCAACTCAATAACCGTATTGGCCGATGACTTTTTAATTTCATCAATCTTGGATAACTTCCCTCAAAGTAAAAATCCGTGATTATCCTTCCGGCTTAGAGCCAGATCTCAAATCACGGAAAGTCCTTATTTACTCATGTTTCTACGCTTTTACTTTTCTATCCTTGATAGCAATACTACCGTCTCCACATGCTTGGAGATGAGTTTATAGCTATTAAAAACAACTATATAGACCTCAATTTTATTGATGGTCGTGTGCGGAAATATATCCAATAATAACTGCAGTTTGCGGGAACAAATCATAAACATCTATGATTTTGACAGGCAATACTATCTATTATTTTTGGTCTACTCCATTCTGGCTATTCTATTTTTAGTTGAAACCAGAATACCGAACCCTTCTCAAGCTCCGATTCCACACCATAGTCCGCACCATGAAGCTCAAATATCTTCTTGACTATGGAAAGTCCAAGCCCTGTTCCTATTGTTGCTCTCCTATGCTCTTTGTCAACTTTATAGTACCTATCCCAAATATAAGGAATGTTTTCCATAGCAATTCCTTCACCCTTATCAACAACTTCAATTTTTACACCTTTTCCCAACCGATTCTGTCTTACAACAATATGTTTGTCACGTGTACTATAGTTGACTGCATTCGTAATCAAATTGTATAGAGCCCGAGTAATTTTCGCTTCGTCCGCTATGACATATACGTCTTCAGAATGCTCAAACTCAATGGAATATCCGTCATTCCCCACTAGTTCAGAAAGATGTTCAACTGTCTTATCAATGCTTTCAGTGAGATTATATTCTTTAATGTGAAGCTCCATTGTACCAGTTTCAAGTTTTGATACATCTAGAATATCATTTACTAGAGATGAAAGCCTCTTGGTTTCAGACATAATTGTACCCAACTGAATAGTGGTGATTTCATCTGGGAAGTCCTGCATCATTTCAGCATAGCTGTAGATTAAGGCAAGGGGTGTTCTTAAGTCGTGTGAGATGTTTGAAATAAGTTCTCGTCGCAATCCATCAACCTTTGAAAGTTCAATCGCAGCAGAATTAAGAGTGGTGGAAAGCTCTTCTACCTCTAAATATCCTTCCCCATTGAAGTCTGCATCATAATCACCTTTCGCAAGTTTTTTTGCCCTGTCATTCAGATGTACAAGAGGTTTTGCTATAACATCTGATAACACAAGTGCAATTGCAACCGAAGCTAAGATCATTATTGCTGTAACTATAAACAACTGTATTTGCAATGTTGAGATCGTTGCGTTTACAGGTGTAATCGTGGCATGAAAGGTCAAGGAAAGCTCTTGTCCGTTTGACAAGATAAACTCTTTTGTTTCTGTAATAGTTTCAGGGCGTATGCTTCGTGGGTCGTTGGGGACTGGATTCTGCGGTTTTACAAATTCTCTTGCAGGCACTACCATAATGCTTTTCTCTGCATCGAGACTAAAGAGAATCTCTTCTAGATTGGGATCATTGATATTTTCTTCAACAAGAACCATTGCTTCATGTAGATCATTCCGCCTTATCATTTTATACATGTCATTCAAAAAAACAGTTTGAAGCAACCAGAGGATTGTGAGCAAAAAACCACAGAAGATTATCAATGCTATGAATATTTTCCACTTCAATTTTAATCTATCCATCAAATCGATACCCCAATCCTCTAAGAGTAGTTATCAGGCCTCCATACTTGCCTATGTGTTTTCGAAGCAGTTTCATGTGGGTGTCAAGGGTGCGATCATCACCAAAGTAATCATGTCCCCATACCTCGGTAAGTATCTTCTCTCTCGGTACAGCAATATTTTTATTTCGGATAAGGAAAAATAAAAGGTCATATTCTTTTGGAGCCATATCTACCTGTGTACCATCTACAAACACCTTGTAGGCAGTTAAATCTGCCAAAAACCCATCTTTCTCAAAAATGATATGTCCATTCCTTTCTTTGGGGGACTGCGACGTTTTAATGCGTCTGAGAATTGCGTTTACTCTGAGCATAATCTCTTTTGATGAAAATGGTTTCACCACATAATCGTCCACTCCCACTTCAAATCCTAAAACCTTATCGTATTCCTCACCACGGGCAGAAAGCATAATAACCGGAGTATCGGCGGTTTTTCGGATTTCTTTCACCGCTGAAAAACCATCAAGCTCCGGCATCATAACATCCATAATAATCATGTCAAAGGTTTGGATTTTACATAGACCTACCGCTTCCATCCCATCGCAGGCTTCGAAAACCTCGTGCCCTTCAAATGTTGCATATCGTTTTATAACAGCTCTTAAGCCTTCTTCATCATCACAAATCAGGATTTTTGCCATATTTGTTCCTCCTATTTGAAAGACAATCTTCTGTGGCAGCTGCAGAAAAGCCACAAAGGCCACAGATAGATTGTCGAATGTTAATAAACATTTTACCGCAAATAACGTTTTAAAACAAGTTTTCTGAACTTTAGCTGAACACTTGAGATGCCTAATAATTTCTTTTCTTCTTTGCCAAAAGGAATGCTGTGAGCAAAACAAGAGCGAATAGACCCAAATAAATCAGTAAGCCTTCAGTTGTACTTGCACCGCTGGTGGTTTGCCCTCCGAAATGTAAGGGTGTATCACCTTCTTCTGGAGTAAAACTTGTATTGCTTCCGGCAGTGTTTTGCATATTGGGCCCGGGTCTTTGCAAAAATCCATTATCTGATTGTGACAGCATTAAAATCTGCTCCTCCGTCAACCCAAGCTCAAATAGCTCCAACTCCACTTCCTCCGAAACAGTTCCTCCAGCATTCTGTAATATCTGCATCGCCTGCATCATAAGTTCACGTTCAGGCATATTTTCTGCCTGATTCGAATCAAATCTTTCGTCACCTTCCGGATTGCTCCAGTTAGTTGATTGATCTCCAGCCTCGTCGTGATTGCCACCGCCCATCATGCTTCCAAGTGAAGAAAGGCTTAGATTGTCGGCTGAGATAAGCTTATCCGGGTTTGCAGTTTGCTCTTCTGTGGTAGATGGAACTGTTCCGTCAAGCTGACCTTGTATGCTCTGGTAGCGCAGATTACCCAGAGTTTTGAAAGTTTCCACCGCAGTTTCATACTCTTCAAAAGTGCAAAAGGCTGTATTGTCGTTTTTAACATAATCTGAAATAAGCGCATCAAGCTGTGTAATTTTCTCTTCCCATTTACCGTCTGTAAAATAGTTTGCCATTAACTCTTGCAAGTAGCCGTGGTATTTTTCCAAATACTCAGTATTGGAAAACAGCTTTTCAATCAAAGGTCGGGAGCTCATTTCCACACCGCTAACAGGAGCATCTATTGGGAAGTTTATAACAGAAGATGCACTTCCGCTCTGAAAACCACCCCATGCCAAATTATAGTCCCAAGGGAGAATGGTAATCTTGCCGTCATTCTCATATAGGTAGTAATTCTGAGCCATGCTTGATGAATAACTATCAAGATTCACCACAATGGTATGAGCTGCCAGATACCTTAGTATTTGATCAACATCAAAATAGTTTTCCAGATTTTCTCCCTCAGACAATGCCTTTAAAGCAGTAATAACACGCTTGAAATCATCATCATCACCTTTTCCTACAACATTGTCAAAGATTGCACCATATGAGGAAACCTCATCTGTGGAATATTCCAGACTTCCGCCATTGCTTCCTCTACCTCCCATCGCACCTTTGAATCTACTGCTCGGACTCTCTACTTCAGTCTGAGTTTCAGCAGAAGGGTTTGCTACGCCTTGTGTATTTAGTAGTTTCTCCCCAGCTTGCCCACTTGGTGGCAATTCTGCATTCTCTTGGGGACTTTCATCTCCATCCTTATTATTTCCCATGTCCATGCTTTTCACATTGTACATCATGCCACTGGTTGTTCCGAAGGTTCTCGCTTCATAGCTTTCGTTGTACAGCTCCACCGCAAGGTATAACCCCCAACTTTCTCCGTTTACTTTCATGTCCGCATAGCCGAAATAAGGTGCTTCCACTCCAATTTCCTGCATTAGTTCATAGGAAACATATTCTTTCATATATGTGTTATCCCCAAGCATATTATTAACCACAAAACTCTCAAGTCCAAAACACGTCTGGTCTTTGATGTATTCATCAAACTGTAGTCGGAAGCTATATCTGTCGCTGTCGGAGCTTGCCACCTGGCTTAAGCTGGAGTTGCCCTTCGGACGAACGCCTACATTTTTAAATTTTGTTCCATTTACAATCACATCAGCCATGATATATTGTTCACTTGTTGCATTGTCGAGCATTTCTTGCCAATCCGTTTCATCTGCAATAATCTCAATGGATATAATGTCGGCGCCGAAAATCTTGGTTGCATATTCTGTCTCGGTTTTCAAGTCGCCGTTTTCATTATGAACATTTCCTGCTATCGCTAAACCAATGCTTATTATCAAGGCAAAACCAACAGCTACAGCAACGATCATGTTTATTCTTTTGCTTTTTAACATGCTTTCACCTCTAAATCTGAGATCTTTAAGCGGTATATTCACCGTTATAGCTTACAAGACATGCATTGTTGACACCTTTTATTGTCAGTAGTTCATTAAGCAACTTGGCAGACATATCTAAAAGTCTAACCTCCACAGTAAGCTCAATGCCATTTTTGGAAACTGTTTTAGCTTTAATCAAGCTTTTCTTTGTTTTTTCCTTTATTATATCCATGCAGTCATTTTCTGCTTTGTCATTATCGAGATTAAGAACTACTATATAAGGAGTATCGCTGCTTTTCTTATTTACGAACACAAAAAGAATTATACCGATAAAGATAGAACCTATTACTGCAAGCGGTATAAGCCCTGCACCTACTACAATACCTGCTGAAATTGCCCAAAACAAAAAAGCAATATCCAGGGGCTCCTTAACAGCTGTTCTGAAACGTACAATGGATAGAGCACCTACCATACCAAGCGACAATACTATATTAGATGTTACCGCAAGGATGATGAGTGTGGTTATCAAGGTCATGGCCATGATAGAAACACCAAAGGATGCGGAGTACATAACTCCAGCAAATGTTCTTTTGTAAACGTAAAAAATGAACAGTCCAATTGCAAAACTAAGTAACATTGCAATGGCTACATCCAGCACAGAAAACTCCGCTGCCTTTTCCAAAAAACTAGACTTAAAAATATCATCAAATGTCATAATTCATACCTCCAATTTTATATTGTTCTTGTTATTGCATATTTTGAGAATGCTGTACTACTACGACTGGAAAGGGATACCATCCCCCGGATTACTTCAGGTAAAAAACTGTCATACTTCACTTCAAGGATATAAATGCCCGGAACTGGTACAGGAACAGGTTCAGGTTTCAAAAAATCTCTGACATCGATGTTTGTGCGAATGTCATAATCCAAGGTGACTCTTACATTTCCCATAGGGTAGATAAAAGCCTCCCGCTGATAGTCTACGATATTTTTCGCTCGAAGCTGCTGGTAATACATTTTTGCATACAGCTCCTGACACAGGTGACTCCCATTCTCTTTAAAAGCAGCAAGATCTCCCTCAAGTAAACGTCTACATTCATCTTCTGTCACTGTGCAGCTTTCCTTGAAACAAATTCCATTTATTTTGCTCTTTTTTTCAAGGCGGATAAAGGATGTATCATCGTTATAAAGACGCAAGCGGAATTTTTCCCGCTCGTTTACGCCGTCAATCTTCTCTTTTAACGCTTTATCGTTGTAATTGTCAAAGTAGAGACTCTTTACTCGATAACCATTTCCCTCTACTGCATTTTTATCAAGACTGGCCACAAATGGAAGTCTTGCTCTAAGCTGCAATACATCAGCATAGTTTATATAGTGCTTCAGTTCATGTCTTCCTTTGAATCCACTCATTTTTATAGCTCCTTTCTTTGGAATGATTCAATACTAACCCATCAAGCTGAACTGCAATTGTTTATTATCTGAACTTTAACTGAATATAATGGAATGCTATGTTTAATCCATGGACATCAAACTAAATTCTTATACTTCGATTTCAACTACAGATTTAAAGGATATGACGAAGTGGTCTTCATAGACTGTAACGCTCTGGATTATCTTCCTTACAAGCTTATCATCATATTCTAAAGTTCGATATTTGTTCCTGCGGATAAATTCTATCAACTCATTGATTCGCTCGTTCTCGCCACTAAGGGAGGCATCTTCAACTAAAAGGGTCTGTCGCTTGTCTCTCAGCTCATCAATCTCTTCTGCCAAGTGTTCATAGTCTTTCCCCTTATTAGCCAGCTTGATGAGTTCTTTTTGTTTTTCCTCTAGTGAGTTGTTAATCTCTGAAATTTGGTATTCTGTGGTTTCGCCAATCACCGCATGAATATTCTCTTCCAAAGTTTTTATGATATTATTGCCACCTGCAAGTAGCTTATTAATTGCGGTCATTACAGCACCATAGAGTTCATCTTCTTTTACGGTTCGGTTCTTACAAACTTCAGGACCTTGCTCGATTCTAGTCACGCATCGCCAGACAAATTCTTTTCTTCCGTGGATATTCCAATAGACCCGTCTATAAATGTCGCCACAATCTCCACAGAAGGTGATGGCACTTAATGCGTACTTGCTACTATAAATTCGTTTGTTCTTGCCTTCTCCTGTGTAGATATTGCTTCTTCGATGAATTTCCTCCTGAACTTGTAGGAATAATTCTTTGGGGATAATCGCTTCATGGCTATTTTCAACATAATATTGGGGAAGATGCCCTTCATTTTTCACTCGTTTCTTGGTCAGAAAATGTACTGTGACAGTCTTTTGCAGAAGGGCATCTCCGATGTATTTTTCGTTTTGAAGTATCTTCTTAACTGATTCTGGTCGCCATCTTGGTTTTCCTGCTGCTGTTAAAATACCATCCTTTTCAAGGGCTCGACCAATGCCCACTAGACTCAGACCTTCAAGGTATTCTCGGTAGATGCGTTTGATAATCTCAGCTTCTTCGGGAACAATGATTAAATTTCCATCTTCATCTTTGGTGTAGCCCATAAATCGCTTATGGTTAACCTGCACCTTTCCTTGTTGGTATCGGTACTGTAGCCCAAGCTTAACGTTTTGTGAAAGGCTCTGGCTTTCCTGTTGTGCTAGAGATGCCATAATAGTCAGTAAAACCTCACCCTTGGCATCCATGGTGTTGATGCTCTCTTTTTCAAAATAGACGGATATGTTCTTATCCTTGAGCTGTCTAATATATTGAAGACAGTCTAGGGTGTTACGTGCAAATCGGCTGATGGATTTAGTAATAACCATGTCGATGTTACCATCCATACACTCTGCAATCATACGATTAAATTCGTCACGCTTTTTAGTGTTCGTACCAGAGATACCATCATCTGCAAAGATGCCAGCAAACTCCCATTCATTATTTTTCTTTATAAACTCTGTATAGTGTGCGACCTGAACCTCATAGCTAGAATTTTGTTCTTCTGTTTCTGTAGAAACACGGCAATAGGCAGCAACACGAAGTTTCTTTATCTTTTCTTTTGCGGCTGTACTTCCTACTCTTTTACGAGCAGGAATAACCATTATATTTTTCTCTGTCACTTTATTCCTCGCTTTCTATCAGACTATATAAGTATTCTGCTCGTTCAAAAGGATCAACTGGCATCTTATTATCTGCCTTTTTCATTTTGAATCGTTCTTTGGGAGGGGGAGAGGTGAAAGCGGCAAGCTCTACCACTCGTCCTAAATCCTTTGCACGCTTATCTCTAACTTCTTCAGCTTTATCAAATATCTCTTTATCAATAATTGCTGGATACGTATCATTTCCAAGGTAGTTGACGTTTTTCAAAATGCGACCCATCACAGAATGTGTCTTATCAATCCCTGCCTGTTCCCCAGCCACTGTAAGGGATAGTCCTGATATGTATTTCTCAAAGAATACCTTTACTTGACCTGCTGCCTTTTCATCGACAGTAACCACTCCGTCTTGAATTTTGTATCCATATGGAATATATGCCATTTATCTCACCACCTTTTCTTTCAGGGAAAGACCGCATTTCAAATTGAATGTCAGCTCATCCCTGTAATTTACAATGATGTTCTCTACAAATTCTTCAAATAATTCTTCTGTGTAGTCACCATTAAAATTATCTGCTGACACGTAATCAATGAGGTCCTTTATATCGTTTGCTCGTAAAACCCCACTCGTAGAGTTCGTTACCAGGTTTGTTTTTTCAGTTGTAAGATTTTTTATCTCACTATCCAAGACATTCCGTTCCTGATTAAAAAGAGCTGGCTCCAGGAAACCTTTGGCCATCAGTGTAATAAGGGTGTTGCGTTCTTCCATGAGTTGCTCCATTCGCTTATCAATAGCATCCATTCTTTCACGGTCGCTTTCTTCATCAATTTGGCTAATTGATTTGAATAGCGGTTCTAAGATTAGCTTGTTACTGAAAGCAAGCTTATTCATCATGGTTGTCAATGTGGCTTTTATTTCTCCATCTCGCAAGAACAACATGGAGCAGCTCTCTTTGTCTTCAATATGACCGATACAACTCCAAGCAATGTAACTCCTACCAGCTGAGTAGTTTGTCTTTCTCCTAAAATTGCGACCACATTCTCCACAGACGATTTTGCCACTTAGAGCATATCGGTTAAGATAAACGTTCTTTTTCACACCCTTACACTTCATCTTGGCTCTTTCATCAATGAGATCTTGTGTCTTAGCAAAGTCTTCTCTACTAATAATTGCTTCATGACTGTCCTTGTAATAGTACTGGTCTTTTTCGCCTGTATTTGGATGGCGATTGTAGTTACTATCTGTGTAAGTCTTTTGTAGTAGGACATCACCCATATATTTTTCGTTTCGAAGCATGTCTATCACCGTGCCTGCACTCCAGTGATTACCTCGTCTTGCAGGGATTTTGTCTTTGTTCAAACCTCTTGCTATAGTACCTCCACCTTTCCCTGAAAGGCACTCTGCAAAAATACGTTTGATGATTTCTGCTTCTTCTGGGACGATTACCATTTCACCATCTATATTGGTATAGCCATAAGGTGGAGTACCAACATAACTACCGTTTTGGAATCTCTTTTGAATGGACCATGTTGAGTTTTCTGAAATAGATGCAGACTCTTCTGCAGCAAATCCTGAAAGAATAGAAAGCATCAGCTCACTTTCCATATCACCCGTATTTAGATTCTCTTTTTCAAAATAAATGTAAACACCGATATCAATCAGCTTTCTTACTAACTCTAGGCAATCTACTGTATTACGAGCAAAGCGGCTGATTGATTTGGTGATAATAAAATCTATCCGACCTTGCTTACAATCTCGTATCATGCGGAGCAGTTCAGTCCGTTTCTCCATCTTGGTGCCGGAGATCCCTTCGTCATAATAAAGACCAGCAAACTCCCATTCAGGATTAGACTTAATATAGCGCTCATAGTGTTCACGCTGTGCTTTAAGGCTTTCAAGCTGTTCATCACTATCGGTTGAGACCCTGGCATAGGCGGCAACCCTAAGATTCGTATTAGGTAGTTGTCCTTGGGGCAGTTCATCTATTTTTGTTATCTTTTTCATCATCTCACCTCGCTTTCATCCATTACATACATCACTCTAAAAGCCACTAATAGCAAGGTTTTTAGGACATGATCTTGGCTAGTCGAGGGGAGAATTTCTCTCGGTTTAATGCTGATATTTTGTGTAATTCATCCGCTGTAATTTTGCCTTCTTTATATAGGTTTGCGACAATGCTCTCTGCTATATGAAAGTCATATTCCTTTTGTAATTCTTCCTCTGTCATTTGCTCGGTCTTGCCCTTTAACGGACAGCCGTCTTTTACTTCATAAATGTTCATAGAAAACACCTCCTACCTAGTAGCCATGGCAGGAGGTGAAATCTGATGATTTCTTTAATCTTTTTGATAAAAGTCACATTCACAGCCATCGGCATCAAGGAGCAGCCCTTTTGCCCAAGGTGGTACTTGACTCATCTGTTTACATACTTCAGTAACAGATATTTGAGGATCGGCTTCAATAATGACTTCATCATGGACATGAGCCACAATACGATAAGTACTAAGCATCTTCATTGAATACATCAAAATATCACGGGAGATGGCTTGAACAATATTCTCTACAAACTTAGGACCGTAACTTTCAAGACGCTCCCATTTCTTTGTTCCACCTACTCCTTCATAGGTAACAGACTCACCACCAAACTGATTCTCACCGATTCGAGGTTTTACATATGAAAGACGCCTTCCAGATGGAAGAACAATAAAGAGCATTCCACTTATATGATGAATCTCCACACCATATGTCTTCTGAGATCTCTTTTCTTTAACACACTTTTTAACTGCCCTATCCACATCCCACCAGAATTTCACGATGTTTGGATTTGATTCTCTCCAGGCATTCACAAGCGGTTTTAATTCTTCCTCTTCAAGCCCCATCTCTAATGTACCCATGGCTTTTAGCGCACCAACAGAACCACCATATCCAAGTGCCAATTCAGCAATTTTACCCTTCTGTCTCAAGTGACCGTTCACACCATGCTTTTCAACGGGGACTTTAAACATCTGGGAGGCAAATGCACAGTAGATATCGCCACCACTAGCAAATACCTTTGTTCGCCATGTTTCGCCTGCGAGCCATGAAAGCACACGAGCCTCAATGGCTGAGAAGTCAGCCACAATAAACTTATGACCAACTCTTGGTACAAAGGCTGTACGAATCAGTTGTGAGAGGGTATCTGGTATATCTTCATAGAGCAGTTCTAGTGTTTCAACATCACCATTTCTAACAATATTTCGCGCCTCTTTTAAGTCTGGCATATGGTTTTGAGGGAGGTTTTGTAATTGCACCAGCCTTCCGGCAAAGCGTCCTGTTCTGTTAGCTCCATAAAACTGAAACATTCCTCTGGCACGAGAATCAATACAAACTGCATTTTCCATTGCTCTATATTTCTTTACCGAGGATTTTGCCAGTTGCTGACGGAGCGAAAGAACTTCATTTAGCTCTCCGTCTGTTTCCTTAAGTTTCTCTGCAACCGCCTTTTTGCCGAGAGTCTCCATCTCTAGACCGTTTTCGAAAAGCCAGTCTTTCATCTGTTGTACTGAGTTTGGGTTATCCAGATTTGTTATCTGCTGCATGACGGTTAGTAGTCTTTCATGAGATATGTCATCCATGGCGATGGCCTGTTTAACAAAATCCATATCCACCTTTATGCCTCGATCGTTGATTTCTTGGTCGAGATGATACTCATCCCAGATGTCCTCTGGTACTGGAAACTTAATCAATCTTTGTTGTATCTGTATTTCTGCCTCCACATCACGCTTGTTATATGCTTTGAACTGCTGCCATTTATCGATTTCATCAGTGGGTAGGTTACGGGTTCTACCACCATTTATTTTTGTTGGAGTACATGGAAGACAAAAATATCGTATCAAGTCCTTGCCCTCCGTCAGCTTTTGCTTTTCAAGTCCCAGCACTGCACCTACACCTTCTAAAGAAAGTGGTAACCCCATATAGGCAGACCAAACCATGGAGCATTTCCATGAGGAAGGATTTAGATAAGTCCCAGTGGGATAGCCCAAATAACGTGAAAGGCACACTCGCTCAAACTGAGCATTAAATGCCCACTTCGTAATGGTTTCATCGGTTAAGGCATCTAGGATTTCTTTTGGAATCTTTTCTCCATTCATCAAATCGATGACCTTAACTTCATCACCGTCAACCGCATAACCAAACAGCATCACCTCAAAATCATCTGCTTCTACGTAACGATAAACACCACTCTTTTGTAGATTGGTAGATGAATAGGTTTCGATATCAATTTCTAAGTTCTTCATAGCTACCACCTTTCCTAAATGAAAAAAGGTGGCAGAGGGAAGACCTCCACCACCGTCAAGTTTATTGTTTCTATTAGGCAAGGAAGTCATCATCGACAAGAGTCGTAAAATCATCTATTGCAGAAGACTTACCACCTAGAGGTTCTCCGTCTCTAATTTTTTGAATGTTACCAAGGCCACAAGCTACACCTTTATTACCATTTGAGTTGAAGGCATAGAAGTTAAGTGAAACCCTGCCATAACAACCGCTGTATACCTCGCTACGATCCAGTATCGGCTTAACACTTTTGTCTACAATCTGTGGCGCTGTCTTGCTATTTGCATTGATGAAGTAATGGCCTTTATAAGCCTCATCATCACGCTCTACATCACCATCACGCAGCGGTAGTTTAATGGCTGCCTTATTTGGTTTCTTACCACCAAACTTTGCGATACCTTCCTCAATGGCAGCATCAACTGCTGCATGGATGGCATTAATGGTTTCCTTGTCATCCTTTGGAATAAGGACGGATACGCTGTACTTTTCTGCACCACCATTAATAGATACAGGCTCCCATCCGTGGAAGTAAGAAAATCTTGAGTTTACACCTGTGATAACTTTTGTTTTGTTTTGTTTTGCATATTTGCCATAATATTTAATCCTCCATAATTTCGTTAAATTCGTTTTTAGCATCTGCTACGTTCATTGCCGGTCTTTTATCTGAGTTTGGAACAAGAGTCGGCTTACCCGGTGGTTTGTAAATGAGGTCACCGAGGAGTTCCTCAAATTTGGATTTACCCATCAGTTTTTGCATCTCTGTCAGCGGAATAAGGCTCTTTCTGTAAATGTCCTTATATCCACCTGCCACGGCTTTTTCTGCAATGGCTCCTTCATCTTTGTACTTGCGAACCGAGCGACCTTCCACAACTTTAAAACCGTTCCACTCTTTACCGTGATTGACTGCTGCATCAGTGGCATAGGCAGTTATTTCATTTGCCCATTTGCTAAGGTCGGGAAGAACAAGTAAGATTTCTTCTATTTCTGTGTCCGTCAGTAACGGCGGCATCTTGAATTCTTTCTCTGCAAGTTTCAGTTTTTCTTCGGCTCTAGCACGACATCTGTTTGCCGCTTTACAGAACGTACACCATGGACCAGGAATGTACTCACCCTCACCGTTGAAGGCTTTGACAGCTCTGGGCTTTAATTCCTCTTCCGCCCAGTCTTTTAATTCATCCACCGGTATTGTCCAGGTGCTGACATTTTCTCTTCTTGGCTGAAAGATCGTCATCGACACTTCTTTAATGTCGTACAGGTGATCATAGATTCCAAGTGCTCCTAGGGCATAGAGCTTCATCTGTGGATTGTCCACTGCATCAACTAGCACACCCAGCCCATATTTAAAGTCTACGATGTGAAGTCTGTCATCTGAAATGATTACACAGTCTCCTGTCCCAAAACCATCTGGAACATAACAAGAGAAGTCAAGACGTTGTTCAATAAGAACGATAGGATCTGTGCAAGACTTTCTTGCAAGTTCCACCTGCTCCATAACAAAGTCCACGTAAGCATCTGTACATTCCTCCATCTCATCAGAGTTATACTCAGAGATAGGTCGCTGACTTCTCATATGAAGTGCCTTTTTTAGTTTGTGTTCACACAGGTCATGAGCCGCTGTGCCTTCTTTTGCTGCCTCACCACTTTGGTCTTCAAACTCCAGTTCAAGTCTTGCAGAGGGTAGGCAGTTAAGCCACCTGTGGGATGAGGATGCAGATAATATTGCATGATTACCCATTTCCAAGACCCTCCGCATCTTTCAAGATGTCAGAATAATACGCCTTATCAACAGCACTTAACTTGTCTGCACCATACTTCTGAATGAGTCCTCGCACTTCGGCAGTAAACCCAATCTGGCTCTTTTCAGCAAGTACCATACGCACTTTTTCAAGTGGGATATCCGGATCTTTTACTGGTTCTTGTTCAGTGGCAGCTTTTGCACCTGGAGCAGGATCTCCTTCTGTCATCGCATCGCAAACTGCCTGTATGCTGTCAGCAAGACTTCGCATATCATTGACCACTTCAAGCAGTAATTTTATTTTGCTCAAGGTCAGTTCCTCCTTTCGTCATTTCACAGATAGATAGTTCCTCGATGCTATCTCCAGGGATCACAATCGTTACACGCTGTTTACTCCCTAAAAGAAAGCGAAGAATTCGTTCCCTTACGGACACATTACGGTAGGTAACAAGTCCGCCTGTCTGTGGTTTCTTAGAAACACTGATTTTGAGATTGTGTTTCATATCCATCACCTCTTTCCAAAGGGCGATTTATTTGTTGCCCTCTACCTAGTAGCCACGGGAGGTAATAGAATCTGACGGTTTAGAAAAAAGAATGCCTACCAAAGAGAAATACTCCTTGATAGGCAATCTTACTAGTTCTTATTTCAAGAGTTCATTGACCCTTTTTTGTACCGAAATGTAGTCATAACCGGCATTTGTAAGTTTGTTTTTTCGATCTTGTCCGTTACCCCAATCGCCACGAATGACTTCCTTTGCGATGGCATCAATAGACTTTTTACTAGATAGCATTTCATTGACCTTTGATTGCACTGCCACATAATCATAGACTGCATCCGTTAAGCGTTTCTTTCGTTCTTCACCATTACCCCACAAGCCTTGAATGACTTCCTTGGCCAGCGTCTCGATCGATTTCTTTTCTGTAGGAGCAGGTATATTTTCTTCTTTACCAAGATGATTAAGCCCTGCACTTTGGATAATCGCTTTGTAATCTTTATAGGCATAGTTCATATCCAAATTGCCTGAATAACCATTCAATTTACCTTTGCTTGTGTACTGCCAGATACCATGACGAAGTGTCGGTTCTTTACTGGACCACTGAGCGACCCAGAAATCATAAGGTTCTAGACGATCCAGTTCTGTCAAATCTTGAAACCAAGAACTAGATGCATAGATACCGGCATAATAGCCTGCGTTTTCTATGGTTTCACAAAAGCCTACTAAAGCATCGGTAATGGCTTTCTTGCCACTTGGTCGTTGATGATAATTATCCTCTGTATCAATAAATACGGGATAAGAGATGGTCTTGCCTTTGATAATTTCAAGGCATTTCTTCGCTTCTGCTATGCCCTTGGCTTTGGTATTGGCACAGCTGTACCAGTAAACACCGACAGGAATACCTCTCTCGTGAAAGGCTTTGTAGTGTTGCTCAAAAGCATCATCTTTGTGTAAACTCACTCCTGTACCGTGACCGGTGTATCCTGCACGTAGAATGACAAAATCAACCTCTTTTGCAAGATGGTCATAGTTTATCTGACTTGGTTTTTGCCACGTACTAATATCGATTCCTTTAGTTTTCATGATTATTCCTCCTCGTCGCTCTTGTTATGGAGCTGTTCTAATACATCTTTTAGTTTTTCTGGGATAGGTAGTCCAAGGTGAGCTGAATTTTCTAACAGCGAAATTCCCTCATTTGATAGATAGAAGAAAACAATCGCTGTTCTTAGTACGCTCCCATCACCAATCACATAGACGTCTAAAATATTGGCTACACCCACTAAAACAAAAATCAGCACTTTACGGCTGATTCCGATAAATCCCACTTCACTTGATAGGGTCTTATCAGCGATTGCACATAAGACACCTGTTAGATAGTCGATGACTACAAAGACTAGTAGCGCATATAAAAATCCGTCTGCTCCTCTAAAATCCTTATATATCAACGATTACATGGCATTATCTTCACTAAAATAGGTGAGAAAATTTCACGATTTAGTTCAGTAATTTTGTTAAATTCCACCTCGTCTATTAGCCCCATATTAAGCATCTTTTTTAAGATTTTTTCAGCCTGTGAATAGTTAAATTCTCCTTGCAGCTGATCATCAGATATTCTTGTAGATAAATTTTCCTCTTCTAAAATTGCATTGGATATTTTACTTGTCTTTTTATTTTCTATTTCTTTCATATGGCATTACCTCCTACTTAATAGCCACAGGAAGGGCTATGAATTGAGGTTTGAGAAAACATATCTAAAAAAAGGCATAAAAAAATGCCTGCAGGAGTTTTCCCACAGGCTTTTATACGTTAATCATATTTTATAAAGGCATTAATCACTAGTAAAGGGTGGAGAATATTAGATGTTTACTAAATCAGTAAAGTAATTATTCTGTTATTAATTTCAATCAGTCCTTCATCCTTCATGTTTTTTAATTCACGAAATAAAGAAGGCCTTTGAACACCAAGATGATCTGCAAGTTGTTTTTTACTTATGGGAAGATAGATTGTTTTAGAATTTTGAATATTGGCTTGAACAGACAGGTAGTTTGTGAGATTTTCTCTTAAAGATTTTTGGGTGTATATTGCAATTTTTCTATTAAGACCTTGTGAGTTAGAAGATAAAATTTTTATAAACTCTATTGCAAAAAGCTGATCTTTCAACAATGTGTCTACAGCAGATTTGGGGATATATATCAGACTAGTTTCCTCTATACTATAAATATTTAAAGGATATTTGTTATTATCACCAAACAAAAGATTAGCC
This sequence comes from Gallicola sp. Sow4_E12, assembly GCF_052116305.1. Classification (NCBI taxonomy): domain Bacteria; kingdom Bacillati; phylum Bacillota; class Tissierellia; order Tissierellales; family Peptoniphilaceae; genus Gallicola; species Gallicola sp. Sow4_E12. The sequence continues at coordinate 200,173 of NZ_JBQKLI010000002.1, forward strand.
CCTACTACACCACCACTAGTAAATTCAAATACAGTTGTCTCTGAACCATGACTAGTTAAAGAGTAAGCAACAAGCTTGCCTGATAGAATTACATCTATTCCAGAACAAACTTCGTTTTGGTCATGAACAGTTTTACCCTTATTATAAATTCTATTTTGAAGATTATAGGTTCCAATTACATTTTTTAAAAGCAAAGTATCTACATTTCTAAAGAGTGATATATTCTTTAATATATTAATCATAAGTTCCCCTTTTTATTTTAATTATAACAAAAAGAAACATAGGTGTCTATTGTATTTAGTTTTATGATGGTAAGATTGAAATATAAAATTTAATTTCAAAATAATAAAGGAGAGATTTAGAATGATAGAAAAAACATTTAATTTATCAAAAGGCAATGAAAAAGCAGTAGAAAAAGTTATATTCGATGAAAATATACATTATCTACACATGGTTTTTAATGAGAATGAAGGTTTACCAGAGCATTATTCAAACTCCAATGTCTATATGACTGTTATAAGAGGAGTTCTATCTATAGCTTTAGATGAACAAGAAGCTCATGAATACAGCTACAATACCTTATTAAAGATTCCAGAGGGGACAAAAATGAATGTAAAAAATCTTCATAAACAAACACTAGAAATCATTGTTGTAAAAGCACCAGCACCAAAAGCTTAAAAGGAGGGCGATAAAAGTGGATATATCTACAATTATTTTATGGTTAATTACTCTTGTTTTTCTTTTCATATCCTTTAAAAAGGATGGTGCTAAAACGAAAAAGGCTTTAAAAATGGCACTTAATATGGGAAAAGGTATGGCCATAAGCATTTTTTCTATTATTTTAGCAATAGGTCTAATCCTAACATTTTTACCCCCTACAGAAATTGCAAGCTTTGTAAACAAGCAGTCTCTTTTTCTGGCAACTGTTGGTTCGGCTTTACTTGGAACAATTACCCTCGTTCCAGCATTTATAGCCTTTCCTTTGATAGGAACTTTAGTAGATGCAGGAGTAGGTACTGTCCCTTCAGTAGCTTTCTTGACTACTCTTACCATGGTTGGACTTGTTACATTTCCACTGGAAAAAAAGGAGTTTGGTACTAAATTCACCTTAGTTCGTAACGGCTTTAGCTTTGTTTTTGCAATAGTTATTGCACTTGTAATGGGGGTAATTATATGAACATAATTAAAAAAGCAAAAGATAATTTATTTTTTATACTAGTTCTTCTTGTATACCTTTTAATAAGTATTTTTAGGCCAACAATGGCCTTTGAGTCAGTCAAAAATAGTGCTTATTATATAAAAGAAATGTTAATAATAATGCCTGTAATTTTTGTTTTAACAGCCCTTTTAGATTTATGGGTTCCTAAGGATAAGATAATGCAACTTTTAGGAAAGGAAGCAAAGGGAAAAGGGTTAGTCTTATCATTTATAATTGGTAGCATTTCAGCAGGTCCTATTTATGCTGCCTTCCCAATGTCAATAATGCTTCATAAAAAAGGAGCTTCTATAAGAAATATTGTAGTTATTTTAAGCTCTTGGGCTGTAATTAAGATACCAATGCTTTTAAACGAGGCAAAATTCCTAGGTCCTAAGTTTATGATCATACGTTGGGTTCTGACTGTTTTAGCTATAATCATATTTTCTTGGATTACTGATAAAATAATAAAAGATGAAGATATTCCGAATAAGGAAGAAGTAAAAGTTGGTATAGAAATTAATAAAAAGGCTTGTATTGGATGTAGCTTATGTGTTAAAACTTACCCTGAAGTATTTAAAATGGATGGGAAAAAAGCTTTTGTTAAGGATTATGATGAAGATACAGTAAATAAGGAAAAACTTAATGAAGCAGTAAAGGTTTGCCCAGTTAAGGCAATTGAAAGTGATTTATAGATTCATCAAATTAAAACCATGAATAAAGACCATGCCTAGATTTTAATCTAGACAGCATGGCCTTTATCATTGTGTAGTAAATAAATATTAATCATATTTTATAAAGGCATCAGTGAAGCCAGCTTTTTTAGCTTTTGCTAGTTGAGTTTCAGCATTAGCTTTAATAGAATAGGCCCCTATTTGGACTCTATAGAGTTTCTTTGTAGCAGGGGTACTAGTAGCAGGCTTACTTTCCTCAACTAATAGTTTCTTTACATCTGCCCTAAAGGTATCCATGGACTTACCATGCTTTGGAAACCAATTACTAGGATCACCATGATTACTTGCAATACCAAGTTTATATCCTTCATAGTTGGACTGTCAACACTAAACTAGACAACTTCCTTAAGAAGTTTGCTTCTATACGCAACCGGACTCAAATATCCCAATGAAGAATGTATCCTAATATTGTTGTACCAGTTTACATAATCGAACAACTCAATTTTTAGCTGCTCTAGTGAAATAAATAGCTGCTGATTTACAAACTCTGTCTTGAATACTTTGAAAGCTGCCTCAGCTACAGCATTGTCATAGGGACAGCCTTTTCTGCTGAGCGAGCGCTTGATTTTAAATGTTTCAATAATGCTATCTATAGCGTTGTTTTTAAACTCACTACCACGGTCAGTATGAAAAATCGAAATGTCGTTTAAGTTGTGCTTGATACTCGCAAATGCCTGATATACCAGCAGGGCATCTTTTCTAGGACCCGCGCTATAGCCGATAATTTCTCTGTTGTGAAGATCTAGTATTATGCATACATAGTTCCATTTTCCAGCCACTCGAACATAAGTCAAATCACTTACA